>NZ_JBIVEG010000010.1:0-195658 GCF_044747545.1 Streptomyces sp. NPDC090077 | reverse complement strand
GCCCCCCACCAGCCCGGGGTCGGGGGGCGCGCCCCCCCCCCCCCCCCCCCCCCCCGGGGGGGGGGGGGGCGCCCCCCCCCCCCCCCCACCACCCTCCCGCGTTCCACCCTCCCGCGTTCCACCTCCCGCGTTCCGCTTCCCGCGTTCGACGCCGCGACACTGGAGACCGACGCCCATGCGCATCCGCACCGTTGTCCGCTCCCTCCTCCCGGCCCTGTGCGGCGCACTGGTGCTGCTGCTCCCCGCCGCCCCCGCGACCGCCGCGGACAACGGCACGTGGGGGGTCTTCCCGACGCCGCCGGCCGGAGCGTCGGTGACCGACCGGGCGTACTTCTTCCACCAGGGCGCCGCCGGCACCACCGTCAGCGACAGTGCGACGATCGTGAACACCTCCGACCGGGAGCTGACCTTCCGGGTCTTCGCCACCGACGCGGTGAACACCCCGTCGGGCGGCGCCTTCGCGCTGCTGCCCGTGCAGACGAAGCCGAAGGACGTCGGCGCCTGGGTCGCGCTGGCGCCCGACGCGGCGGCCACCGTCACCGTCCCGCCCCGGGGCCGCAAGGACGTCCCCTTCACCGTCAAGGTCCCCCGGGACGCCGTGCCGGGCGACCACGTCGGGGGGATCGTCGCGCTGAACACGCAGGTCGAGGGGGTGCAGCAGGAGGGCAGGGTGCAGGTCGGGGTGCAGCGCCAGGTGGGCGCCCGGCTGTACTTCCGGGTGCCCGGCCCCCTGACGCCGGGGCTGAGCGTGGAGGACGTACGGGTCGACCGGAGCGCGCCGCTGCTGCCGTGGGTCAAGGACGCCCGCGCCACCGTCACGTACACCCTGGTCAACCGGGGCAACGTGGTCGTCGAGCCGAGGGTGGCGGTGTCCGCCGAGGGGCTGTTCGGGCGCCGGGTGTTCAACCGCCCCGCTCGGGACCTGAAGCTCGTCCTGCTGCCCGGCCAGCGCATCGAGCTGACCGAACCGTGGCCGGACGCGCCCCAGTTGGACTGGGTGTCCGTCAAGGTCCGGGCCGGCGCGGCCGCCTACCCGGACCTCGCGCCGGACGCCGGTGCGGACTTCGTCGCCGTCCCGTGGCCGGCGGCGGGCGCGGCGCTGGTCCTGGCGGGGGCCGGAACCGCCTTCCTGGTGCTGCGCAGGCGCCGCCGCGGGACTCCGGAAGAAGCGCTGAGCGAACCGGACTTGGCGCGGGCCCGCTGACCGGCAAGGGTGTCCCCCGGGGGGTGACGGCATTCGGCCATCACCTGTGACGGGGAGGCACGACGGATGGAACGAGAGCACACCGGGTCCGGATCCGCCGCCCGGCCGGTCAGGGGCGTGGGCCTGCTGACCCGCATCGAGCGGGAACTGGGCACGGGGACCGCCGCCTACCTGCCCGGGGACGGCTGGATCCGGCTCACCCTCCCGCTCGACGACGGCGGCCCGGCGCCCGTCACGGTGGACGTGGTCGCGGACGCCGTGCGGGCCCCGCGCGGGATCGCGTACCTGCTGCCGGGCGGTGGCCTGAACTTCGCTGCGGACTTCTTCACTCCGGGCCGCGACAACCTGGCCCATCAGCTGCGCCGCCAGGGCCTGCTGGTGGTCGGGGTGACCCCGCGCGAGGACGCCGCCCGCCCCGAGGAGGTCACCGCGGACTTCGGGCTCGCGGCGCACCGCCGGGACCTGGCGGGGGTGGTGGCGGCGCTGGACTCCGTCCTGGGCCTGCCGTACGCGTACGCGGGCCACTCGGCCGGCGCCGCCCTGGCCCTGGACGCGGCCTCGCACGACCCCTCGGACCGGCTGCTCCGGGTGCTGGTCCTGGACACGACCGGGCCGTACGCCGGGGCCCTGGCGGACCGGGCCGCGCAGACCCGGGAGGTGTACGAGGAGCAGCTCGCGCGGGGTGTCCACGCGGCCGACCCGGGTCTGGCGGCGCTGGTCGCCCGCGCGGTGGCGGACCCGTCGGGCGCGTCGGAGGCGCCCTGGCCGCCGGACCCGTCCCGGCGCTTCACGCACGCGGGCCTGGCCCACTTCGCGCTGGTCCGCACCGCCGACCTGCCCGGCCCGGCGCACTGGATCCACCGCCGGGGCCACGCCGGGGGCGAGTACGCCTTCGGCGACACCCCGGCCGAGGACCGCTTCGCGCTGGCGCACACCCCGCTGGCCGTCTGGCACGCGGCCACGTCGGCGCTCGGCAGCGGGCTGGTCCCGACGGCGCTGATGCGGGACCTCGCGGCGGTGTGGGCGGGTGACGGGAAGGCGTACGGGATCGCCTGGGAGCGGATCCGCTGCGAGGTGGTGTGGGTCAACACCGAGCTGGGCCGGGGCGACGAGCCGCGGGGCGCGGAGCTGATCCGCGCGGCGGGCAACGACCGGGTCCGCTTCGCCGTGGTCCCGGGCTACGGGCACGGGGACGTCGTCTGGTCGCGGACGGCCGCGCAGGACGTCTGGCCGCTGCTCGAGGACTGAGGGCGCGGGCAACGGGGCAGCCCCCGGCCGGTGAGGGTGGGCCGGGGGCTGCTGGTCCTGCGGGGTGCCGGGGCTCAGTGGTTGCGGGGGAAGCCCAGGTCGACGCCGGCGGGGGCGTCGGCCGGGTCGGGCCAGCGGGTGGTGACGACCTTGCCGCGGGTGTAGAAGTGGATGCCGTCGTTGCCGTAGATGTGGTGGTCGCCGAAGAGCGAGTCCTTCCAGCCGCCGAAGGAGTGGTAGCCCACCGGCACCGGGATCGGGACGTTGACGCCGACCATGCCGGCCTGGATCTCCAGCTGGAAGCGGCGGGCGGCGCCGCCGTCGCGGGTGAAGATCGCGGTGCCGTTGCCGAACGGCGAGGCGTTGATGAGGGCCACGCCCTCCTCGTAGGTCTCGGTGCGCAGGACGCACAGGACCGGGCCGAAGATCTCGTCGCGGTAGGCGTCGGAGTCGGTCTTGACGTGGTCGAGGAGCGAGAGGCCGATCCAGTGGCCGTTCTCGTTGCCCTCGACCGTGTAGCCGGTGCCGTCGAGGACCACGTCGGCGCCCTGGGCGGCGGCGCCCTTGACGTAGGAGGCGACCTTGTCGCGGTGGGCGGCGGTGATCAGCGGGCCCATCTCGGAGGTCGGGTCGTTGCCGGGACCGATCTTGATCTTCTCGGCGCGCTCGCGGATCTTCTCGACCAGCTCGTCGGCGATGGAGCCGACGGCGACGACCGCCGAGATGGCCATGCAGCGCTCGCCCGCCGAGCCGTAGGCGGCGGAGACGGCCGCGTCGGCGGCGGCGTCCAGGTCGGCGTCCGGGAGCACCAGCATGTGGTTCTTGGCGCCGCCCAGGGCCTGGACGCGCTTGCCGTTGGCGGAGGCGGTGGTGTGGATGTGGCGGGCGATCGGGGTGGAGCCGACGAAGGAGACGGCGGAGATGCCGGGGTGGGCGAGGAGGGCGTCGACGGCGACCTTGTCGCCGTGGACGACGTTGAGGACGCCCGCCGGCAGGCCGGCCTCGGTCATCAGCTCGGCCAGCTTGTTGGCGGCCGACGGGTCCTTCTCGCTCGGCTTGAGGATGAAGGTGTTGCCGCAGGCGACGGCCAGCGGGAACATCCACATCGGGACCATCGCCGGGAAGTTGAACGGGGTGATGCCCGCGACGACGCCGAGCGGCTGGCGGATCGCGGAGACGTCGACCCGGTTGGAGACGGAGGTCGACAGCTCGCCCTTGAGCTGGGTGGTGATCCCGCAGGCCAGCTCGACGATCTCCAGGCCGCGCGCGACCTCGCCCAGCGCGTCGGAGTGCACCTTGCCGTGCTCGGCGACGATCAGCTCGGCGATGGCGTCGCGGTTGGCGTCCAGCAGGGCGCGGTAGGCGAAGAGCACCTTGGTGCGGGCGGCCAGCGAGGACTGGCCCCAGGACAGGAAGGCCTCCTGGGCGACCTTGACGGCCGCGTCGACCTCGTCGGCGGAGGCGAGCGCGACCTGGGTGGTGACCTCGCCGGTGGCCGGGTCGGTGACCGGGCCGTAGTTGCCCGACGCGCCCTCGACGGTCTTGCCACCGATCCAGTGGTTGACGGTCTTCATTGTGCTGCTCCTTCACAGATGGCGACGTCGCTGCGCGGCTTGCCGGTCGTACTCTTCACGGGCCTGGGCCGCCGACGCACGGGTCGCGGTCTCGGCCACAGGAACATCCCACCACGCCTGTGCCGGGGGCGGGCCCGACACAGTGTCGGGTGTTCGGGTCTGTGCGTAGACACATGTGGGCCGGTCCGACAGACGGGCCTCGGCCAGGGCTTTTCGCAGGTCACCGATGGTGCGGGTACGGATCACGGCCATGCCGAGGGAGGCCGCGTTGGCCGCGAGGTCCACCGGGAGGGGTGGCCCGTCGTACGCGCCGTCCGGCCCCCGGAAGCGGTACGCGGTGCCGAAGCCCTCCCCGCCGACCGCCCCGGAGAGGCCGCCGATGGAGGCGTAGCCGTGGTTGTCGAGGATCACCACCTTGACCGGGATCCCCTCCTGGACGGCGGTGACGAGCTCGGTGGGGTTCATCAGGTACGAGCCGTCGCCGACGAGCGCCCACACCGGCCGGTCCGGGGCGGCGAGGGCGGCCCCGAGGGCGCCGGGGATCTCGTAGCCCATGCAGGAGTAGCCGTACTCCACGTGGTACTGGTACGGGGAGCGGGCCCGCCAGAGCCGGTGCAGGTCGCCGGGGAGCGAGCCGGCCGCGTTGACGATCACGTCGGTGTCGTCGACGACGGCGTCGAGGGCGCCGAGCACCTGGGCCTGGGTGGGGACGGCGTCCGTGTCGGGGGCGTGGAAGGCCTGGTCCACCAGGGCCTCCCAGTAGAGCTTGGCCTTGCGGTACGTCCGCTCGTACGCCGGGTCCACGCGGTGGCCCGCGAGCTCCGCGCGCAGCGCGTCCAGGCCCTCGCGGGCGTCGCAGACCAGGGGCAGCGCGGCCTGCTTGTGGGCGTCGTACGGGTCGAGGTTGAGGCCGAGGAAGCGGACGCCGGGGTCCTGGAAGAGGGTCGAGGAGGCGGTGGTGAAGTCGGTCAGCCGGGTCCCGGCCGCGATCACCAGGTCGGCGGCGCGGGCCAGGTCGTCGGCGGTGGCGGTACCGGTGTGGCCGACGGCGCCGACCTCGGCGGGGTGGTCGTGGCGCAGCGCGCCCTTGCCTGCCTGGGTGGCGGCGACGGGGATGCCGGTGGCCTCGGCGAAGGCCTTCAGGGCGTCCTCGGCGCCGCTGTGGCGGATGCCGCCGCCGACGACCAGCAGGGGGCGGCGGGCCGCCCGTACCGCCTCGGCGGCCGTGTGCAGTTCGTCCGCGTCGGGCCGGGGGCGGCGCACCCGCCACACCCGTTCGGCGAAGAACTCCTCGGGCCAGTCGTGGGCCTGGGCCTGCACGTCCTGCGGCAGCGCGAGGGTGACGGCGCCGGTCTGCACGGGGTCGGTGAGGACCCGCACCGCCTGGAGGGCGGCCGGGACCAGGGCCTCGGGGCGGGTGATCCGGTCGAACCAGCGGGACACCGGCCGCAGGGTGTCGTTGACGGAGACGTCGCCGGCCCAGGGCACCTCCAGCTGCTGGAGCACCGGGTCGGCGGGCCGGGTGGCGAAGGTGTCCCCGGGCAGCAGGAGCACCGGGATCCGGTTGATCGTGGCGAGGGCGGCGCCGGTGACGAGGTTGGTGGCGCCGGGCCCGATGGAGGTGGTCACGGCGTGCGCGGAGAGCCGCCCGCACTGGCGGGCGTACCCGACGGCGGCGTGCACCATGGCCTGCTCGTTGCGCCCCTGGAGGAAGGGCATGGCCTGCGGTCCGCTCTCCAGCAGGGCCTGCCCGATCCCGGCGACGTTCCCGTGCCCGAAGATCCCCCAGGTGGCGGCGATCAGCCGGTGCCGGCGGCCGTCGCGCTCGGTGTACTGGGCGGCGAGGAAGCGCACGAGCGCCTGCGCGGTGGTGAGCCGGACGCTGCGCTGCGCGGTCACGGGGTCTCCTCGGGGGTCCGGGGGAACGGGAGGCGGGGGTCGGTGGGCCGGCCGCGCCAGGTGGCGCGGATCCAGGCGTGGTCGGGATGGTCCCGGATCAGCCACTCCCGCTCCGCGTCCGGGCCCGCCATCACGTTCAGGTAGTACATGTCGTGCCCGGGCGCCGCGATCGAGGGGCCGTGCCAGCCGTCGGGGATCAGGACGACGTCGCCCGACCGCACCTCGGCGAGCACGTCGGTCTTCCCGGCGGGCGAGGGCGTCACGCGCTGGTAGCCGACGCCGGGGGTGGTGCCGTGCGGGGCGATCTCGTAGAAGTAGATCTCCTCCAGCCGGGATTCCTCGCCCGGGTGGTGCTCGTCGTGCTTGTGGGGCGGGTACGAGGACCAGTTCCCGCCCGGGGTGAGCACCTCGACGGCGATGAGCCGGTCGCAGGCGAAGGCGTCGGCGGCGGCGAAGTTGTGCACCTGCCGCGAGCAGGACCCGGCGCCGCGCAGCTCGACGGGCACGGCGTCGGCCGGCCCGTACCGCGGGGCCAGCCGCCGCTCGCACCGCGCGCCGACCAGCGCGAACCGGCCGCCTGCGGCGGAGGCGACGTCGGCGTGCGCGTCCCGGGGCAGGTACACGAAGTCACTGGGCCCGTCGAACACGCTGGCGCGGCCCCGCAGTCGGAACGTCCCTGCGGAGCCCTCCCCCACCCCGCCCCTTCCCGAAACCACGGCTACGCCCCGACCCCCCTCGGGGACACCACCTTCGGCCGACGCCCGAGGCGCAGGATCCGGGGCCGAGCCCCGCTCCCCCAGCCCCGCCGACGCCCGAGACGCAAGATCCGGGGCCGAGCCCCACTCCCCCAGCCCCGCCGGCGTTTGAGGCGCGGGGTCCGGGGCGGAGCCCCGGGGAACGGAGGAAGGGCGGGGCGGGGAGGATCCAGGCCGTGCCCCGGGCCCGGGGGCAGGGACCGGCTCCGTATCGGGGGCCCCACCCGGGGCCCGGCCCGGGCCCGGGTCCGGAGCCGGGCCCGCGCCCGGGGCCCCGCCCGGAGCCGGGGAAGCGGCCGCGCAGCGGACCTCGCAGGCGCCGGACAGCGGGAGCACGATCCACTCCGCGTCGCCGCAGGCGAACCGGTGCACCTCCCCCGGTGCCAGTTCCAGCACCACCAGCCGGGTGAGCTCCATCCCCGTCTCAGACAGCACCGGCACGGCCCAGCACCTCCTCCACCTCGTGCGGGAACGGCATCGCCGACGAGCACGCCAGCCGCGAGGCCACGATCGCCCCGGCGGCGTTGGCGTACCGCAGGACCCGCTCCAGGTCCCAGCCGGCCAGCAGCCCGTGGCACAGGGCGCCCCCGAAGGCGTCGCCGGCGCCGAGTCCGTTGACCACCTCGACCTCCACCGGCGCCACCTCCACCACCGTCCCGTCCCGGTGGACGGCCAGCACCCCCTCGGGCCCCCGTTTGACCACCGCCAGCTCCACCCCGGCCGCGAGCAGCGCCTCCGCCGCCGCGTACGGCTCCCGGCACCCGGTCGCGACCTCGCACTCCTCGGCGTTGCCGACGGCGACCGTCGCCATCCCGAGCGCCCGCCCGTACCAGGGCTGCGGCGGGCCGTCCCACAGCATCGGCCTCCAGTCGAGGTCGAAGACGGTGGTCCCGGACTTCGAGCGGGCCTCCAGCGCGGCCAGGGTCGCGGCGCGGCTCGGCTCGGCGCTCAGGCCCGTGCCGGTCATCCAGAAGACCCGCGCCGCCCGCACCGCCGCCCGGTCGATCTCGTCGGGCTCGATCTCCAGGTCGGGCGCCTTGGGGAGCCGGTAGAAGTAGAGCGGGAAGTGGTCGGGCGGGAAGACCTCGCAGAAGGTGACGGGCGTCGGGTAGGCCGCCACCTCCCCCACCCACCGGTCGTCGACCCCGAACCCGCGCAGCTCGGCGCGCAGGTACGCCCCGAAGGGGTCCGCCCCGGTGCGGCTGATCACGGCCGTGCGCCGCCCCAGCCGGGCGGCCGCGACGGCGACGTTCGCCGGCGAGCCGCCGAGGAACTTGCCGAAGGTATCGGCCTCGGCGAGCGGTACGCCGGTCTTGAGCGGGTAGAGATCCACCCCGATCCGCCCCATCGTGATCAGGTCGTGAACGGCTTGCCCGTCCGGCGTGTCCACAGCTGTCGCTCCTCCCACTCGTGCTCCCTCTTCCCTCGGATCCCGCACCCTAAGGTGGCCGTCATGACCTCCTCCCCACCCGCGTTGACCCGTATCCGCGTCGGTTCGGCTCCGGATTCCTGGGGTGTCTGGTTTCCGGAGGATCCCCTCCAGACGCCCTGGGTGCGGTTCCTCGACGAGGTCGCCGACGCCGGGTACGAGTGGATCGAGCTCGGCCCTTACGGCTACCTGCCCACCGATCCGGCCCGGCTCGCCGAGGAGACCGCCAAGCGCGGGCTGCGGGTGTCCGCCGGCACCGTCTTCACCGGACTCCATCACGGCCCCGGCGTCTGGGAGCAGACCTGGGCGCACGTGTCGCGGATCGCCGCGCTGACCCGGGACGCGGGGGCGGAGCACCTCGTCGTGATCCCCTCGTTCTGGCGGGACGACAAGACCGGCGGGATGCTGGAGGACCCGGTCCTGAGCCCCGCCCAATGGCGTGAACTGACCTCCCAGACCGAGCGCCTGGGCCGGGAGGTCCGGGAGCGGTACGGGCTGCGGATCGTGGTCCACCCGCACGCGGACACGCACGTGGACACCCCGGAGAACGTGGCCCGGTTCCTGGACGCCACGGATCCGGCGCTGGTCTCCCTGTGTCTGGACACGGGTCACTACGCGTACTGCGGCGGGGACAGCGTCGAGGCGATCGAGGCCTTCGGCGAGCGGATCGGGTACCTGCACCTGAAGCAGGTGGACCCGCGGGTCCTCGCCGAAGTGCGGGCCGAGGGGACGCCGTTCGGCCCGGCCGTGGCGCGCGGGGTGATGTGCGAGCCGCCGTCCGGGGTGCCCGCGCTGGAGCCCGTGCTGGCGGCGGCGCAGCGGCTCGGGGTGGACCTGTTCGCGATCGTGGAGCAGGACATGTACCCGTGCCCGCCCGAGCGTCCGCTGCCCATCGCCCGGCGCACCCGCGCCTATCTGCGTTCCTGCGGCGCCCGTTGACGACCCCGAACCTCCGAGGAGAGACATGAGCACGCTCGGCATCGCCGTCATCGGCACCGGGAAGATGGGCGCCGACCACGTCCGCCGGATCGGCGAAGCGGTCGGCGGGGCACGGGTGGTGGCCCTGGCCGACCCGGACGGGGACCGGGTCAAGGAGGTCGCGTCGGGGCTGGACGGGGTGGGCGCGTACACCGACCCGGGGGCGGCGATGGCGGCGCCGGGGGTGGACGCCGTACTGATCGCCTCGCCGGGGCCGGCCCACGAGGAAGCGATTCTGCACGCCCTGGGGCGGGAGTTGCCGGTGCTCTGCGAGAAGCCGCTGACCCCGGATCCGGAGGGGGCCCTGCGGGTGCTGGAGGCGGAGCGCAGGCTCGGCCGGCGGCTGGTGCAGGTGGGGTTCATGCGGCGGTTCGACGCCGAGTACGAGCGGCTCAAGGAGCTGCTGGACGCGGGCGGCATCGGCCGGCCGCTCTTCCTGCACTGCCGCCACCGCAACGCGGCCTCGCCCGCCTTCTTCACCAGCGACATGCTGATCAGCGACTCGGTGGTGCACGAGGTGGACGCGGCCCGCTGGCTGCTGGGCCAGGAGGTGACCGCGGTGACGGTGCTGTCCCCCACTCCGTCCTCGGCCGCGCCGGAGGGGCTGCGCGATCCCCGGCTGGTGCTGCTGGAGACCTCGGGCGGGGCGGTGGTCGACGTGGAGATCTTCGTCAACTGCGGGTTCGGCTACCAGGTGCAGTGCGAGGCGGTCGGGGAGTCCGGCAGCGCCCGGATCGGCGACGGCCGGGCGATGGTCGTCCAGTCGGGCGGCCGGTGGGGCGGGGAGATCACCCAGGACTTCACCACGCGCTTCGCCGACGCCTACGACCGCCAGGTGCGGCGCTGGGTGGCGGCGGCCACGCGGGGGCGGGTGGACGGCCCCGACGCCTGGGACGGGTACGCGGCCGCCGCCGTGTCGGAGGCCGGGCTGGCGGCCGCGCGCAGCGGCGTACGGACGCAGGTGCGGCTGGAGGCCCGGCCGGAGCTGTACGCACGCTGAGGCGGCCCGCCGCCGCCGTCGCAGGCGGCTCCCGTGCCGCTGCCGTCCCCGGCCTCCACGGGCGACTCCTGTGCCGCATCCGTCACAGAAGTCGCCGCTGTGTCACACATGTCCGTACTACGCGGGTTTTCCGTCACAGGGAGCACACAGAGGCTCCCCCGCGCTCACCGAGCGTCGTTCTCCGGGCACAACCCGAGTGATCGTCAGTGTCCACGCGCCGGCTCCCCCGACGGCCTCCCGGCCGGCCCCGCGCCGTGGACCAGGAGGTGTCGTGGATGAGCGACCGACAGCTGTGGTCGTACAAGGAGATCGCCGCCCATATCCGGGTCCAGCCGGACACGGTGCGCTCCTACCGCAAGCACGGGCTGCTGCCCGCCCCCGACCACGTGGAGGGCGGCAAGCCCTACTGGTACGCCGACACCATCCGGACCTGGGTGTCGCGGCGCCCCGGCAACCGCGGCCGCCGCGAGGAGTGATCCGGCGGTGCGGGGGCGGGGCGGCGCCCGGGCCCCGCCCCGCTCACCAGGACTCCGCCCCGGCCCGCCGCTCGCCGCCGCCCGCGGTGCGGCCCCGCAGCCGCAGGGCGAGCAGCGGGAAGATCAGCACCGAGACCATGCCGGCCCCGACCAGGGCGGCCGCCTCCCCGGCATCGAGCTGGCCGTCCTCCACCCCGAGGGTGGTGATGGCCACCACCAGCGGCAGCGCGGTCGCCCCGAACAGCACCAGGGCACCGCGGTCGCGCCGGCCCAGGTCGCGCGGGGCCAGCAGCCAGATCGGCAGCCCGCGCACCAGCAGGAACAGCAGCAGGAACAGGGGCAGCAGGAGCAGTTCGCGGCCCCCCGCGAGGAGGGCCTCCAGATCGAACTGGATCCCGGTGACGACGAAGAACAGCGGCACCAGGAAGCCGAAGCCGATGGCCTCCACCTTCGACAGCACGGCCTCGCTGCTGTCGGGCGCCGCCCCGTGCAGCACCAGCCGGGTGATCACCCCGGCGGCGAAGGCGCCGAGGAGGACGTCGAGCCCCATCGCCTGGGCCAGCCCGAGCATCGCCACCAGCATCAGCGCCACCAGCCGTACCGCGAACTGGGCGCTGCTGTGCAGGGTCTTGGCGATGACCTCGGCGAACCAGGGCGGCTTGGGCCGCATGGCCCAGAACACCGCCGCCGCCGACAGGACGGCGAAGGCGATCAGCACCGCCGCCGAGCGGGCCGGTGCCCGCCCGCTGAGCAGCAGGGCCATCGCGATGATCGGCCCGAACTCGCCGACGGACCCCATCGCCATGGTCACCGTCCCGAACCGGCCGCCCAGGTCCCCGGAGTCCCGCAGCATCGGCAGGATCGCGCCGAGGGCGGTGCTGGTGAGCGCGGTGCCGATGTAGACGCCCTTGTCGAAGCCGCCGCCGTGGGCGAGGAGGAGGCCGGCGCCGAGGCCGAGGGCGAGGGCGGCCAGCCAGGCCCAGACCGACCGGCTCAGGGTGTCGCCCCTGATCTCGTCGAACCGAATCTCGTAGCCGGCCAGGAAGATCAGCATGGCCAGGCCCAGCTGGCTGAGCACGTCGATCACCTCGCCGGTGTGCGCCCAGCCGAGCACGTCGGGCCCGATGAGGATGCCGAGGACGATCTCGAAGATCACCAGGGGGACGGAAAGCCAGCGCGCCGTCACATAGGCGAGCAGCGGCGCGAGCACCGCTACGGCCATGATGAGGATGAGCGTCACAGACTGGGCCATGAGCGCCATTTACGTACGCTCCGGCGATCCCGGCCACCGGAGGACGGTCGGAGAGCGGCCGGAGGCGCGCTCAATGGACACTCAATACCCCCTAGGGGTATAGAGTGTCGGAAGAGACAGCCGTCCCCCGACAGAGGAGAACGACATGACCGCCGTGACGGTAACCGTGTACAAGGTCACCGGGATGACCTGTGGGCACTGCGAGGGCGCCGTGACCGCCGAGCTCACCGCCCTCCCCGGCGTGACCTCGGTCAAGGCCGTCGCCGCCACCGGTGAGGTCACCGTCGAGTCCCAGGTCCCGCTCTCCGAGGCCGACGTGCGCGCCGCCGTCGACGAGGCCGGGTACGAACTCGCCGGCGTAGCGGCCTGAGCCCCCGCACCCCTCGCCCACGCAGTACCCGCCGGGCCGCACCCGCCAGCTCATACTGGACCGTACGGCCCGGCCCTCCCCCAGGAGCGGGAACATGAGCAGCAGCACAGTGCACGACGGGCCCATAGCGGACACCGCCGTCTCCGAGGTGGAGCTGACGATCGGCGGGATGACCTGCGCCTCCTGCGCGGCCCGCATCGAGAAGAAGCTCAACCGGATGGACGGCGTCAGCGCCACGGTGAACTACGCCACCGAGAAGGCCCGGGTCTCCTACGGCGGAGCGGTGCAGGTGGCCGACCTGATCGCGACCGTGGTGAAGACGGGCTACACCGCCGAGGAGCCCCCGCCGCCGGGACCCGAGCCGGAGGCGGAGCCCGGTGAGGACCCGGCCGTACGCGACCCCGAGCTCGCCGCGCTCCGGCAGCGGCTGCTGGTGTCCGCGGCCCTGGCCCTGCCGGTGGTCCTGCTCTCGATGGTCCCCGCCCTCCAGTTCGACAACTGGCAGTGGCTCTGCCTCACCCTCGCCTCCCCCGTGGTCGTGTGGGGCGCCCTGCCCTTCCACCGGGCCGCCTGGACCAACCTCCGGCACGGCGCCGCCACCATGGACACCCTGGTCTCGGTCGGCACGCTGGCCGCCTACACCTGGTCCGTGTGGGCGCTGTTCCTCGGCGACGCCGGAGCGCCCGGGATGCGGCACGGCTTCGACCTCACCGCCGGGGGCGCGCACGGCTCCTCCGCCCTCTACCTGGAGGTCGCCGCGGGCGTGGTGACCTTCATCCTGCTCGGCCGCTACCTGGAGGCCCGCTCCAAGCGGAAGGCCGGCGCCGCCCTGCGGGCGCTGATGGAACTGGGCGCCAAGGACGTGGCCGTGCTGCGCGACGGCCGCGAGGTCCGGATCCCCGTCGGCGCGCTCGCGGTCGGCGACCGCTTCGTGGTCCGGCCCGGGGAGAAGATCGCCACCGACGGCACCGTCACCGAGGGCTCCTCCGCCGTGGACGCCTCCATGCTGACCGGCGAATCCGTCCCGGTGGACGTCACCGCCGGGGACGCCGTCACCGGCGCCACCGTGAACGCCTCCGGCCGGATCGTCGTGGAGGCCACCCGGATCGGGGCCGACACCCAGCTCGCCCGGATGGCCCGGATGGTCGAGGAGGCCCAGAGCGGCAAGGCCGAGGTGCAGCGGCTCGCCGACCGGATCTCCGCGGTGTTCGTGCCCGTGGTGCTGCTCCTCGCGCTCGGCACCTGGGTCACCTGGCTGCTGATCACCGACGACCCCACCGCCGCCTTCACCGCCGCCGTGGCGGTCCTGATCATCGCCTGCCCCTGCGCGCTGGGCCTGGCCACGCCGACCGCCCTCATGGTCGGCACCGGCCGGGGCGCCCAGCTGGGCATCCTGATCAAGGGGCCCGAGGTGCTGGAGTCCACCCGGCGCGTGGACACCGTCGTGCTCGACAAGACCGGAACGGTCACCACCGGCCGGATGACCCTCTCCGGGGTGCACCCGGCCGAGGGCGTGGACGAGAAGGAACTGCTGCGGCTCGCGGGCGCGCTGGAGCACGCCTCCGAGCACCCGGTCGCGCGGGCCATCGCCACCGGAGCCGCCGAGCGGGCCGGTGAACCGCCCGTCCCCGGCTCCTTCCGGAACCTGGCCGGGCTCGGCGTCAGCGGCACGGTCGAGGGGCACGAGGTACTGGTGGGCCGCGAGCGGCTGCTCGCGGACCGGGGCGTCGCCCTGCCCGGCCCGCTCGCCGCCGCGAAGGCCGCCGCCGAGGCCGCGGGCGCCACCGCGGTGCTGGTCGCCTGGGACGGCACCGCCCGCGGGGTCCTGACCGTGGCCGACGCCGTCAAGGGGACCAGCGCCAAGGCCGTGGCCCGGCTGCGGGACCTCGGCCTCACACCGGTGCTGCTGACCGGCGACAACCGGGCCGTCGCCGAGACGGTGGCCCGGGAGGTGGGCATCGACGAGGTGATCGCGGAGGTGCTCCCGCAGGACAAGGTGGACGTGGTCAAGCGGCTCCAGGCCGAGGGCCGCACGGTCGCGATGGTGGGCGACGGGGTCAACGACGCGGCCGCGCTCGCCCGGGCGGACCTGGGCCTGGCCATGGGCACGGGCACCGACGCGGCCATCGAGGCCGGCGACCTGACCCTCGTACGCGGGGACCTGCGGGTGGCGGCCGACGCCATCCGGCTCTCCCGGCGGACCCTGGCCACGATCAAGGGCAACCTGTTCTGGGCCTTCGGCTACAACGTGGCGGCGATCCCGCTGGCCGCCGCGGGGCTGCTCAACCCGATGATCGCGGGGGCCGCCATGGCCTTCTCGTCGGTCTTCGTGGTGACCAACAGCCTGCGGCTGCGCTCGTTCCGCTAGAGGATCTCCTCCTCGTTCCCTCCACAGATCCTTCACTGGAGACGCAGATCACAGTGATGACAACGTAACCATCCGGGGTCGTCGCAGGTCTAATGGGGCGATGCCGAAAACGTCTTGGGGGACGTTTCGTGGAGGTCCTTGGGGGACGTCCGGGCATCCGCCGGCCGGGACGCGTGCCCTCGGGAAGCTTTGAGCGGCCCTCCCGACCCGAAACGGGTCCCGGCACACACCGACGCCCCGGCGCGGGTCCCGTGGGGGGAATCCGCTGCCGGGGAAAGGGAAGCGCCCCGACCGTCGACCCGTGGGGGGATCGACGGCGGGGCGCTTTCCGCATGAACGGAGCGGCGACGCGTGCGCCGGAAGGGCCTTAGCGGGCCTCGACCGGGACGAAGTCGCGCAGGACCTCGCCGGTGTAGATCTGGCGCGGGCGGCCGATGCGGGAGCCGGGCTCCTTGATCATCTCGTGCCACTGGGCGATCCAGCCGGGAAGGCGGCCGAGCGCGAAGAGCACGGTGAACATCTCGGTCGGGAAGCCCATGGCCCGGTAGATCAGACCGGTGTAGAAGTCCACGTTCGGGTAGAGGTTGCGGGCGACGAAGTACTCGTCGGCCAGCGCGTGCTCTTCCAGCTTGAGCGCGATGTCCAGCAGCTCGTCGCTCTTGCCGAGCGCCGAGAGGACGTCGTGCGCCGCCGCCTTGATGATCTTCGCCCGGGGGTCGAAGCTCTTGTAGACGCGGTGCCCGAAGCCCATCAGGCGGACGCCGTCCTCCTTGTTCTTCACCTTGCGGATGAAGGCGTCGACGTCGCCGCCGTCGTTCTTGATGCCTTCCAGCATCTCGAGGACGGACTGGTTGGCGCCACCGTGCAGCGGGCCCCACAGGGCCGAGATGCCGGCGGAGATCGAGGCGAACATGTTCGCCTGCGAGGAGCCGACCAGGCGCACGGTGGAGGTCGAGCAGTTCTGCTCGTGGTCCGCGTGCAGGATCAGCAGCTTGTCGAGCGCGGAGACCACGACCGGGTCCAGGTCGTACTCCTGGGCCGGCACGGAGAAGGTCATGCGCAGGAAGTTCTCGACGTAGCCGAGGTCGTTGCGCGGGTAGACCACCGGGTGGCCGACCGACTTCTTGTACGCGTACGCGGCGATCGTCGGGAGCTTGGCCAGCAGACGGATCGTCGAGAGGTGGCGCTGCTTCTCGTCGAACGGGTTGTGGCTGTCCTGGTAGAACGTCGACAGCGCGCTGACCACGGACGACAGCATGGCCATCGGGTGGGCGTCGCGCGGGAAGCCGTCGTAGAACCGCTTCACGTCCTCGTGCAGCAGCGTGTGCTGGGTGATCTCGTTGCGGAACGACGCGAGCTGGTCGACGGTCGGCAGCTCACCGTTGATCAGCAGGTAGGCGACCTCGATGAAGGTCGAGCGCTCCGCCAGCTGCTCGATCGGGTAGCCGCGGTAGCGCAGGATGCCCTGCTCACCGTCGAGGTAGGTGATCGCCGACTTGTAGGCGGCGGTGTTGCCGTAGCCACTGTCCAGCGTGACGAGCCCGGTCTGGGCCCGGAGCTTCGAGATGTCGAAGCCCTGGTCACCGACGGTGCTTTCGACCACCGGGTAGGTGTATTCACCGTCCGCGTACCGGAGTACTACAGAGTTGTCGCTCACGTCATCCCTCACCGACGTAGTGCCTCTTCTTCGAGGTGCCCTGACTGCCTCTACCTTCCCCCATTTGGCGCAGGAGAGTGCACTCGGGGTCGGCCTTTGGTCTTTTTGACGGCACTGAGTGCCGTCAACCTGCTCATCCTGCCCCCTCCGCGCCGGTGGTAGGAACCCCAAATGATCGATCATCTAGGTGATGTTTCCCACCGAGACCCGGCCGGCGAGTCGCGCGGCGACCGCGGTGTACCTCCTGCCTGCGGAAACGGTACGCACCGCCTGTCCGAGGGCCTTGCGGGACCCGACCAGCACGACCAGCTTCTTCGCCCTGGTCACGGCCGTGTAGAGCAGATTCCGCTGGAGCATCATCCAAGCCCCGGTGGTGACGGGGATCACGACCGCCGGATATTCACTCCCCTGGGAACGGTGGATGGTGACGGCGTACGCATGGGCCAGCTCGTCGAGTTCGGCGAACTCGTACGCCACCTCCTCGTCCTCCTCGGTACGGATCGTCAAGCGCTGCTCGTCCACGTCCAGAGCCGTGACCACCCCGACGGTGCCGTTGAAGACGCCGTTGGCGCCCTTCTCGTAGTTGTTGCGGATCTGGGTGACCTTGTCGCCCACCCGGAAGACCCGGCCGCCGAACCGCTTCTCGGGCAGGTCCGGCCGGGCCGGGGTGATCGCCTGCTGGAGCAGGCCGTTGAGGTGCCCCGCGCCGGCCGGGCCCCGGTGCATGGGCGCGAGGACCTGCACGTCCCGGCGCGGGTCGAGCCCGAACCGGGCCGGGATCCGGCGGGCGGCCACGTCCACGGCGAGGGCCCCGGCCGCCTCCGTGTCCTCCTCCGGGAAGAGGAAGAAGTCCGGCAGGCCGTCCGTGACGGGCGGCACCCCCGTGTTGATGCGGTGCGCGTTGGTGACCACCCCCGACTGCTGGGCCTGGCGGAAGATCCGGGTCAGCCGCACGGCGGGCACCGGCCCGTCCTCGGCCAGCAGGTCCCGCAGCACCTCGCCCGCGCCGACCGAGGGCAGCTGGTCCACGTCTCCGACCAGCAGCAGGTGCGCTCCCGGAGCCACCGCCTTGACCAGCTTGTTGGCGAGCAGCAGGTCCAGCATGGAGGCCTCGTCGACCACGACCAGGTCGGCGTCCAGCGGCCGGTCCCGGTCGTACGCCGCGTCCCCGCCGGGCTTGAGCTCCAGCAGCCGGTGCACGGTCGAGGCCTCGGCCCCGGTCAGCTCGGACAGCCGCTTCGCCGCGCGGCCGGTGGGGGCGGCGAGCACCACCTTGGCCTTCTTGGCCCGGGCCAGCTCCACGATGGAGCGCACCGTGAAGGACTTGCCGCAGCCGGGCCCGCCGGTGAGGACCGCCACCCGGCGGGTGAGGGCCAGCCTGACCGCGTCCCGTTGCTCGGGGGCGAGGCTGGCGCCGGTGCGGCCGGCGAGCCAGCCGAGGGCCTTCTCCCAGTCCACGTCCCGGAAGCCCGGCATCCGGTCCTCCTCGGCGTTCAGCAGCCGGCGGACCTGGCCGACCAGCGACAGCTCGGCCCGGTGGAAGGGGACCAGGTACACCGCGGTGAGGGGGTCCGGGCCGCCCTGGGGGTCGGGCACGGGCTCGCGCACCACCCCCTCCGGATCGGCGGCGAGTTCGGCCAGGCACTCGATGACCAGTCCGGTGTCCACCTGGAGCAGCTTCACCCCGTCGGCGATGAGGCGCTCCTCGGGGAGGAAGCAGTGCCCCTGGTCGGTGGACTGGGACAGGGCGTACTGGAGTCCGGCCTTGACCCGCTCGGGGCTGTCGTGCGGGATGCCCACGGCCTGGGCGATGCGGTCGGCGGTGAGGAAGCCGATGCCCCAGACGTCGGCGGCGAGCCGGTACGGCTGGTTCTTCACCACCGAGATGGAGGCGTCCCCGTACTTCTTGTAGATGCGCACCGCGATGGAGGTGGAGACGCCGACGCCCTGGAGGAAGACCATGACCTCCTTGATGGCCTTCTGCTCCTCCCAGGCCGCGCCGATGAGCTTCGTCCGCTTGGGGCCGAGGCCGGGGACCTCGATCAGCCGCTTGGGTTCGCCCTCGATGACGTCCAGGGTGTCGAGGCCGAAGTGCTCGACGATGCGGTCGGCGATCCTCGGGCCGATGCCCTTGATGAGGCCGGAGCCGAGGTAGCGGCGGATGCCCTGGATGGTGGCGGGCAGGACCGTCGAGTAGTTCTCGACGGTGAACTGCCTGCCGTACTGGGGGTGCGAGCCCCAGCGGCCCTCCATGCGCAGGGATTCGCCGGGCTGCGCGCCGAGCAGCGAGCCGACGACGGTCAGCAGGTCTCCGGCGCCGCGGCCGGTGTCGACCCGGGCGACCGTGTAGCCGCTCTCCTCGTTGGCGTAGGTGATGCGCTCCAGCACTCCCTCGACCACAGCCGGCTGCACCGCCCCGTTGTTCGCCATGGCACGAAGCTACAGCCCGCCGCCGACAGGGCGCCGGGGCCTGTGGACAACGGCCGCGGCACCGGCGGGGCTTGGGGGAAAACGAAAGGGGGTCCGGCCTCGCGGCCGGACCCCCTCACGGTTACCCCTCCCTCGTCGCGGACTTCCCGATCCCCCCGGATCCCCACCCGGAAGTCCCGACGCACCATACGACCCGCGTGCCGCCCGGAGGGTTGCATGCGGAATCACAGCTTTACCTTTCCGTTACATTCAGCCACACCAGGAGTACTCCGAGGTGCCATGAAATCGGCACGGACGTAGCGTTTCGGGCATGAGCGAACCCTCCTTCCAGGACGACGTGCTGAACGAGCTCGGCGACGAGAAGCTGACCGAGATCGCGGGACTGCTCGGCACCGATGCCGCCGGCGCCCGCGAGACGGTCACCGAGACCGTCGGGGCCATGACCGGCGGCCTCCAGGAGAAGGCCGACGCCGGCGACGACGAGGTCCGCCAGGCCTTCGCGGAGGTCTCCGAGCCCCCTCTCCAGGGCGTGTCCACCCTCGGCGGCGGCCTCGGCGGCCTGCTGGGCGGCGGAATGATGGCCGGGGTGCTCGCCAAGGTGAGCAAGCCGGTGGCCAACGCCGTCTCGAAGAAGACCGGCATCCCCGTCCCGACCGTCATGCGCGTCATCGAACTGCTGATCCCGGTGCTGATGGCCGTCCTCGCCAAGCGCGCCTCCGGCAAGGGCGCCCCCACCGCAGGGGCCCCGGCTCCGGGAGCCGCCCCCGCCGGGGGCCTCGGCGACCTCCTGGGCCAGATCCTGGGCGGCGGGAAGAAGTAGCCCGGCCCGGCGGGCCGCCCCCGCGCTATCCTCCACAGCCATGGAGACTTCCGGCGCGGCGGTGCGGCTGCGGGACCCCGGACCCGGCGAGCTGGGCTGGATCGTGCAGCGGCACGGCGCGCTCTACGCCGCCGAGTACGGCTGGAACCAGGAGTTCGAGGGCCTGGTGGCCCGGATCGTCGCGGACTTCGCCGAGGACCACGACCCCCATCTGGAGCGGGTCTGGATCGCCGAACACGAGGGCGAGCCGGTCGGCTCGGTGATGTGCGTGCGCGAGGACGGCTCCCCCGGCACGGCCCGGCTCCGGCTGCTGCTCGTGGAGCCGGCCGGGCGCGGCCTCGGGGTGGGCACCCTGCTGGTCGCCGCCGTCGTGGCCTTCGCCCGTTCGGCGGGCTACCGCGAGCTGGTGCTGTGGACCAACGACGTGCTGAGCGCGGCCCGCTCCCTCTACGAGCGGGCCGGCTTCACCCTCGTCGCCGAGCGCCCGCACCGCTCGTACGGCGCCTCCCTCACGGGGCAGGACTGGCGGCTGCCGCTGCGCGAGGACTCCCCGCGCTGACGGGGACCGTACGGTCCTTCGCGCGCGCCGGGGCCAGCGAGGTCAGGCCCACCCCGCCGACGAGCAGCACCGCCGCCACCCAGCCCGGCCCGGAGACCCCCTCGCCGAGCACCAGGGCGGCCGAGGACATCCCGAACACCGGCACCAGCAGCGAGAACGGCGCCACGGCCGAGGCCGGGTAGCGGCGCAGCAGGTAGGCCCAGGCGCCGAAGCCGAACACCGTGGACACCCAGGCGACGTAGCCGATGACGGCCACCCCGGACCAGTCCAGGGCGCGCAGCGCGGCCAGGTCCCGCTCGGGCCCCTCCAGCAGCAGCGACAGCGCGAACAGCGGGACCACGGGGACGACGCACACCCACACCTGGAAGTTCATGGCGTCGGGCGGGGCCGCCTTGCGGGTGAGCACGTTGGACACCCCCCAGCAGGCGGCGGCCGCGACGACCAGGACGAAGCCGGTGACGGGCCCGGACAGCCCCCGGTCCACGGCGGCCACCCCGATCCCGGCCAGCGCCACGGCCATGCCCAGCACCCGCACCCGGCCGGGCCGCTCGCGCAGGACGACGGCGGCCAGGACGGCGGTGAAGACGGCCTGGGCCTGGAGCACGAGCGAGGACAGCCCGGCCGGCATCCCGGCGGCCATCCCCGTGAACAGCAGCCCGAACTTGGCGATGCCGAGGGCGGCCCCGACCCCGAGGACCCACTTCCAGGCGACCTTGGGGCGCCCCACGAAGAACACGGCGGGCAGCGCGGCGACGAGGAAGCGCAGCGCGGACAGCAGCAGCGGCGGGAAGTGGCCGAGGCCGATCTCGATGACGACGAAGTTGAACCCCCAGACGGCGGCGACGAGGACGGCGAGTGCGGTGTGTACGGGACGCATGCTCCGAGCATCGGCCCCCGGACCATGTAGCACCAGCGCGGATCCCTACCGGGATGGATGAAGCAGAGCTTACGATTGGCGGATGCTCGACCTGTCCCGGCTGCGCGCCCTGCACGCCGTCTCCGTCCACGGTTCGGTCGCGGGCGCGGCGGCCGCACTCGGCTACACCCCCTCCGCGGTCTCGCAGCAGATCGCCAAGCTGGAGCGGGAGACCCGCACGACGCTGCTGGAGCGGCGCGGGCGCGGGGTCGCGCTCACCGAGGAGGCCCGGCACCTGGCCGACACCGCCCACGAGCTGCTGGCCATCGTGGAGCGGGCCGAGACCACCCTGGAGGAGCGGCGCGGCCGGCCGAGCGGGCTGCTGACGGTGGCCGCCTTCGCGTCGGCGGCGCGCGGACTGCTGCCGGGGGTGCTGGCCGAGCTGGCGGACCGCCATCCGGCCCTGGACGTACGCCTGACGGAGGTCGACCCCCACCTGTCGGTGGACCTGGTCGCCCGGGGCGTCACCGACCTGGCGGTGGCCCACGACTGGGACATCGCCCCGCTGCCCGCCCCCGAGGGCGTGGAGCAGGCCGTCATCGGGGACGACCCCTGCGATCTGGTGGTCCCGGCTGGACACCCCTTCACCACCCGGCGGGCGGTGCGCCGGACGGACCTCGGCGGCCAGCGCTGGGTGTGCCAGCCGCCCGGCCGGGTGTGCCACGACTGGCTGGTGCGGACCATGCGCACGGCCGGGTTCGAGCCCGACATCGCGCACACCGCCGAGGAGAACCACACCATCGTCGCGCTGGTCGCGGCCGGCCTCGGGGTCGCGGTCGTGCCCCGGCTGGGCACCGGCGCGCTGCCGCCGGGCGCGGTGGCCGTACCGCTGGAGCCGGGCCCGGTCCGCAGGCTGTACGCCCTGTGGCGGACGGGAGCGGCCCGCCGGCCCGCCATCACCGAGATGGTACGGACCCTGCGGGAGCACTGGAGGGCGTAGGCCGCGTCCCGGTACCGGACCGTCCCTAACGGGCCATTCCCGAGTGTCCGTCAGGCGTGGCGCGGGGTGCGGCAGTAGGGTCCCACGGGTGCCGAACCACGCCTCCCGCCGGGCCCTGCTCGCCGCCGCAGCCATGGCCGCCGTCACGGCCGCCGGAGCCGCCGGGGCCGCCTCCACGGCCTCCACCGCCGCCCCCCGGACCCCGGACGACTCCCGCGCCCCCGGCGGGCCGCCGGGGCGCGGCCCGGAGCGGGAGCGGCTGCGGGCGCTGGTCTCCGGGCTCGGGCTGCCCGAGCTGGTGGGGCAGCTGTTCGTGTCCCGGGCCTACGGGCATTCGGCGACGGACCCCGATCCGGCGGACGCCGAGCTGAACCTGAAGCACTTCGGGGTGCGCACCGCCGCCGAGCTGGTGGCCCGCTACCACCTGGGCGGGGTGGTCTACTTCGCGTGGGCGCACAACACCCGTGCCCCGCACCAGATCGCGGCCCTGTCCAACGGGCTCCAGCGGGCCGCCGCGGACTCGGGGGCGGGGATCCCGCTGCTGCTGTCGGTGGACCAGGAGCACGGGGCCGTCGCCCGGATCGGCCGGCCCGCGACCCTGCTGCCCGGGGCGATGGCGCTGGGCGCGGCGGGCTCCGCCGAGGGGGCCCGCCGGGCGGCCCGGGTCGCGGGGACGGAGCTGGCGGCGCTGGGCATCCGGCAGGACTGGGCGCCGGTGGCCGACGTGAACGTGAACCCGGCCAACCCGGTGATCGGCGTGCGCTCCTTCGGCTCCGACCCGGCCGCCGTCGCGGCCCTGGCCGCGGCCCAGGTGCGCGGCTACCAGGGGGCGGGGGTGGCGGCCGCGGCGAAGCACTTCCCGGGCCACGGGGACACCGAGACCGACAGCCACGTCGGGCTGCCGGTCATGCGGCACACCCGCGCCCAGTGGGAGGAGCTGGACGCGCCGCCGTTCCGGGCGGCGGTGCGGGCGGGCGTGGACGTGGTCATGACGGCGCACATCGTCTTCCCCGCGCTCGACCCCTCGGGGGACCCGGCCACCCTCTCGCGGCCCATCGTGACGGGCCTGCTGCGCGAGTACCTCGGCTTCGGGGGCGTGGTGGTCACCGACGCCCTCGACATGGCCGGGGTCCGGCAGAAGTACGGGGACGACCGGGTGCCGGTGCTGGCCCTGAAGGCGGGCTGCGACCTGCTGCTGAACGCGCCGGACCTGGGGCTCGCGCAGCGCAGCGTGCTGGCGGCGGTGGAGTCGGGCGAGCTGGCGCGCAGCCGCGTCGAGGAGTCGGTGCTGCGGGTCCTGGAGCTGAAGGCCCGCCGGGGCCTGTTCGGGGACCCGTACACCTCCGACGCGGAGGTGGACGCGGCGGTGGGCACGGGCGGGCACCTGGCGGCCGCCGACGCGGTCGCGGCGGGGACCACGACCCTGCTGGCCAATCCGCGCGGGCTGCTGCCGCTGGACGCGGCGGCCGGGCCCCGGCTGCTGGTCACCGGGACCGACCCGGCCTCCCCCACGGGCACCACGGGCCCCTCCACGGCGGTCCTGGCGCGGGAGCTGACCGCCCTGGGGTGCCGGGCGCAGGCGCTGCCGCCCGAGCGGGCGGTGGCGGCCGCCCCGGGGCACGCGGCGGTGCTGGTGTGCACGTACAACGTCCCGGAGGGGGAGAGTCCGCAGCGGACGCTGGTGGCGGAGCTGGTCGCGACGGGCGTCCCGGTGGTGCTGGTGGCGGTCCGCAACCCGTACGACCCGGCGCGGCTGCCGGAGTGCGCGGCCGAGCTGGCCACGTACACCTGGACGGACGTGGAGATGCGGGCGGCGGCCCGGGTGCTGACGGGCGCGAGCCGGCCGTCGGGCCGGCTCCCGGTGCCCGTCCCGGGCCGCTACCCGCTGGGCCACGGGCTGTCGTACTGAGGGCGGAGGCCCCGGGTACGACAGCCCGTCGGGGACCGTTACCGGCGCAGCGAGTCGCGGCGCAGGTCGGTCTGGTCGAGGACCGGGTCCGGTGCGGCGAGCGGCGCCGCGGCCTGCGGGGCGGCCCCGTCGGCGCGGAACACGTCGGCGGCGGGGGCGACTCCGGCCCACTGGAGGATCCGCGCGGTCGCGAGGGCCTTCTCGCCGTCCTGGAGCTTGGCCACGTTGGCCCCGTGGTTGGCGCCCGGGGCGGTCATCACGTAGCTGTCGCGCGTCCCGTACCCGAGGTGGAAGGGCTCGGCGCCCCACGGGTCGTTCTGCCCGTACACGAACAGCATCTGGTGGGCGTTGTTGCGGACCCAGGTGTCCACGTCCGCCATGGCCGCCGGCTGGAAGGTCATGGGGATGTCGCGGGGCACGAAGTTGCGCGGCGGCTGGTAGCCGTAGCGGCTCAGGCCCTTCAGGTGCGGCTGCTTGATGTCGGGCGAGCCGAGCTGGGTGCCGGCCTGGTAGTAGTACGGCGTGTACGTCTCCAGGCCCTGGTCGGCGTAGGCCGAGAAGCCGGAGATGGTGTCGACCGTGTCCCAGATCTGCTGGTCGGTGGCGGTCTTGGCGTCCGGGATGGTGGCGCAGTCCGCGAGCAGGCTGTACTGCCAGAAGGCCCAGGTGTAGTCGAGGACGACGGCCTCGAAGGCCTTGTCGAGGCTGCCCACGGTGTTGAAGGTCCAGCCGTTCTCGGCGGCGGCGGCCTGGTACTTGGCCTCCAGCGGCGCGCGGCGGATCAGGGCCTCGCGCTGGACGTTGTTCAGCTTGTCGCGGCACTCCTTGGTGCCGACCTTGTTGAAGAACCGGTCGTAGGCCGAGTCCTCCTTGTTGACGACGTCGTTGGGCGCCACGTAGGCGACGACGCCGTCCATGTCACGGGGGTAGAAGCGCTCGAAGTACGTCGCCGTCATGCCGCCCTTGCTGGCGCCCGTGGAGAGCCAGTTCTTGGGGTAGAGCTTCTTCAGGGCGGTGAAGAGGCGGTGCTGGTCGCTGGCGGCCTGCCAGATGTCGAGCTTCGACCAGTCCGCCGGGTCGGGGCGGGACGGGTTGAAGAATCGATACTCCATCGACAGCTGGTTGCCGTCGATTATGGTCGTGGGCTCCGCGCGGCGCGGGTTGGTGTTGACGTTGTAACCCGAGGTGAAGAACACCGTGGGGCGGGAGACGTCCTTGTGCAGCAGGGTGATGCGCTGCTTGAAGGTGCCCTTCCACGGCTGCCGGTGGTCGACCGGCTGCTCGTAGTTCAGCACGAAGAATCTGTAGCCGGGGTACGGCTTCTCCTCGATCAGGCTCATGCCCGGGATCGCGAGGATCTGGTCCTTGATGTCCGCCGTGGAGCCCTGTCCGGCGGTGGCCTGCGCGGCGGCGGCCGGCTCTGCGGCGGTGGCCGTCTGAGCCGTGAGTCCGGCCGTGCCCATGGTGCCGATCAGCACCGCGACGGGCAGCACCCGGCCAAGCGTCTTGCGCATTCACCCTCCCCTTCAGTTCACTGTGGTCGCCCGTGAACCTAGCGGGGCCAACATGCCCGTGAACAGTCCCAGTTGGGACGCGGGCTCAGCACAGGATCCAGCCAGATTCGACGGATCCGGCCGCCGCCGCGCCCCTTACATAGACACATCGGTTGACCGCACCCACGGTGACGGGGCCCGCGTACCGGGTGAATTGCCCCGCATCGCCCACCGGGACCCCACCGCGCGGCTGAACGCTCACGGCCAGGTGGCGACGCTCCCCCGGCCGCAGGGCGACGGTCATCGCGCAGACCTGGGTCCGGCTCTTGAACACCCGCACCTCGGCGCCGGGCAGCGGCATCGTCCTGACCAGCTCGCCCCCGCAGCCGCCGACCGCCGCCGACGCGGGGGGCGCCGCGAACACGCCTCCCACCGCGAGCCACAGCGCGCCCCCGAACACCCCCAGCGACACGACCCGCCCGCGCCCCTTGCGGCCCTGCCTCATCCTCTGACCCCCCGCTCGGTCGTACGTCACACGCACTCACGTACGACGCACGGTCGCCCCGGAAGGTTGCACTACCCTGGGCGATCGACCGAATGCACACCGTAGCCGTGAAAGGCAGCCGACATGACGACCGATCTGCTCGACCGCAAGCTGGAGCGCGCCTTCGCCCACCTCGACGCCGACGACAACGGCGTGATCGACGAGAAGGACATGATCGCGCTCGGGTCGCGGCTGCTGACGGCGCTGGCGGAGCCCGCCGACTCCCCCAAGGCCACCGAGGTGTTCCGCGGGCTCACCGACTTCTGGGTGGACCTCTTCAACGAACTCGGCGTCGGCCAGGACCAGAAGCTGACCCCCGCGCAGTACCGGGACGGCATGACCCGCCTGTACAAGGACGGCGGCCCGGCCTACGAGAAGTCCTTCCGGCCGATGATGAAGGCGATCCTCACCGTCGTCGACACCAACGGCGACGGGCACATCAGCCCCGAGGAGTTCCACCAGGCGCAGCTGGCCTTCGACACCCGGCTGGAGCCCTCCGACGCGGACACCCTCTTCTCGAAGATCGACAAGAACCACGACGGCTACCTGTCGGTGGACGAGCTCCTCGACGCCGTGCGCGAGTACTACACCGGTGACGACGAGGACGCCCCCGGGAACCTGCTCTTCGGCGAGCTCTGATCCCGGGGGCGCCCTGACGGCGGCTACGCGGCCTTCGCCGCCTCGTCCTCGCCGGCGAAGGTCCGCCACAGCACCGCGTACCGCCCGCCGCGGGCCAGCAGTTCCGCGTGGCTGCCGTCCTCGACCACCCGGCCCCGGTCCATGACCACGACCCGGTCGGCGCGGGCCGCCGTGGTCAGCCGGTGGGCCACCACGAGGGTGGTGCGCTTGCCGGCGAGTCGCTCGGTGGCCTGGTTGACCTGGGCCTCGGTGGCCAGGTCCAGGGCCGCGGTGGCCTCGTCGAGCAGCAGCACGTCCGGGTCGACCAGCTCGGCGCGGGCCAGCGCGATCAGCTGGCGCTGGCCCGCCGAGAGGTTGCGGCCGCGCTCGGAGACGGCGTGCAGGTAGCCGCCGTCGAGGGTGGCGATCATGTCGTGGGCGCCGACCGCGCGGGCGGCGGCCTCCACCTCGGCGTCGCTCGCCCCGGGCCGGCCGTAGGCGATGGCGTCGCGGACCGTCCCCGGGAAGAGGTACGGCTCCTGGGGGACGACCCCGAGCCGGTGGCGGTACGCCGTCAGGTCCAGCTCCCGCAGGTCGGTGCCGTCGGCGGTGACCCGGCCGGCGGTCGGGTCGTAGAACCGGGCGACCATCTTGACCAGCGTGGACTTGCCCGCCCCCGTCTCGCCGACGAAGGCGACGGTCTGCCCGGCGGGTATCCGCAGGCTGATTCCGGCCAGCGCGTCGCCCTTGCCGCCGCGCTCCTCGGCGGTGCCGTACCGGAACCGCACGCCCTCGAAGGCGATCTCGCCGCGCAGCGCGGTGACCTCGCGGGGGTCGGCCGGGCGGGGGGTCGTGGTGGGCTCGCGCAGCAGGTCCTGGATCCGGCCGAGGGAGACGGTGGCCTGCTGGTAGCCGTCGAAGACCTGGGAGAGCTGCTGGACCGGGGCGAAGAACAGGTCGATGTAGAGCAGGTACGCCACCAGCGCGCCAGTGGTGAGGGTGGCCGCCTCGACCCGGCCCGCGCCGACGATCAGCACGGCCGCCGCCGCGCCCGAGGACAGCAGCTGCACGAAGGGGAAGTAGACCGATATCAGCCACTGGCCGCGCACCCGCGCCTCGCGGTACGCGTCGCTCCGCTCGGCGAACCGGGCCCGGCCCGCGTCCTGTCGGCGGAAGGCCTGCACCAGCCGGAGGCCGGCCACGGACTCCTGGAGGTCGGCGTTGACGAGGCTGACCCGATCGCGGGCGAGCTCGTACGCGGCGACCGACCTGCGGCGGAACACGATCGTGCCGATGACCAGCACGGGCAGGGTGGCGAAGACGATCAGCGCGAGCTCGACGTCGAGGACGAGCAGGGCGACCAGGATGCCGAAGAAGGTCAGCACGGAGACCACGGCGGTGACGAGCCCGGTCTGCAGGAAGCTCGACAGGGAGTCCACGTCGGTGGTCATCCGGGTCATGATCTTGCCGGTGAGCTCGCGCTCGTAGTAGTCCAGGCCGAGGCGCTGGAGCTGCGCGAAGATCTTGACGCGGAGGGAGTAGAGCACGCGCTCGCCGGTGCGCCCGGTCATCCGGGTCTCGGCGAACTGCGCGGCCCACTGGCCGAGGACCACCACGAGGGCCAGCAGGGCCGCCGTCCACACCGCGCCCAGGGCGGCCTTCTCCACGCCCTGGTCGATGCCGTTGCGGATCAGGACGGGCAGCAGCAGCCCGGCGCCCGCGTCGGCGGCGACCAGGCCGAGGCTGACGGCGAGCGGGGCCCAGAAGCCGGCCAGCAGCCGGCGCAGGCCGTAGCTCTCCTCGGCGGACGCGGACCGGGCCTCGTCCACCGCGGGCTCGTCGTCGGCGGGCGGCAGCGCGGCCACCTGCGCCAGCAGTTCGGGGGTGGCGCCCGGCGCCGGGTCGGCCTCGGCCTCCTGCTCCTGGCGCCGCCACAGCTCCGGGGTGACCCCGTCGGCGACGCGCCGCTTGGCGTTCACCGGCTCGGAGTCGATCTCCGCCTCGAGCTCGATGTCCTTCTCCAGGTCCCGCTCGAACTCCGCCATGGACGGCGCGTCCGGGGTGCGCGGCGAGTGCGCCCCGAGCACCTCGGGGTCGGTGAGCAGCCGCCGGTACAGCGGGGAGCGGCGCTCCAGCTCCTCGTGCGTGCCGATGTCGGCGAGCCGCCCGTGCTCCATCACGGCAATCCGGTCGGCGAGCGCGAGGGTGGAGCGGCGGTGGGCGATCAGCAGGGTGGTGCGGCCGGCCATGACGGCCCGCAGCGCCTCGTGGATCTCGTGCTCGACGCGGGCGTCGACGGCCGAGGTGGCGTCGTCCAGGAGCAGCAGGCGCGGGTCGGTGAGGATGGCGCGGGCGAGCGCGACGCGCTGGCGCTGGCCGCCGGAGAGGGTCAGGCCCTGCTCGCCGACCTTGGTGTCGTAGCCGGCGGGGAGGGCCTCGATGAATCCTTCCGCCTGGGCCGCGCGGGCGGCGGCGCGGACCTCCTCCTCGGAGGCGCCGGGGCGTCCGTAGGCGATGTTGGCGCGGATGGTGTCGGAGAAGAGGAACGAGTCCTCGGGCACCAGGCCGATCGCGCCGCGCAGCGAGTCGTAGGTCAGCTCGCGCACGTCGTGGCCGCCGACGCGGACGGTGCCGTGGTCGGCGTCGTAGAAGCGCGGCAGGAGCAGGGAGACGGTGGACTTGCCGCTGCCGGAGGCGCCGACGAGGGCGACGGTCTCGCCCTCGGCGAGGGCCAGGGAGAACCCGTCGAGGACGGGGCGGCCGGGCGCGTACCCGAAGCGGACGTCCTCGAACTCGACGGTGGCGGGCGCGTCCGCGGGGAGCTCCCGCGTCCCCTCGCGGATCTCCGGCTCGGTGTCGATGAGCTCGAAGACCCGCTCCGTGCCGGCGCGGGCCTGCTGGGCGACGGTGAGGACCATGGCGAGCATGCGGACGGGGCCGACGAGCTGGGCGAGGTAGGTGGAGAAGGCGACGAAGGTGCCGAGGGTGACCTGTCCGCGGGTGGCCATCCAGCCGCCGAGGGCCAGCATGGCGACCTGGGCGAGGGCGGGGACGGCCTGGAGGGCGGGGGTGTAGCGGGAGTTCAGCCGGATGGCGCGCATC
The DNA here is from genome assembly GCF_044747545.1 of Streptomyces sp. NPDC090077. Lineage (NCBI taxonomy): Bacteria > Bacillati > Actinomycetota > Actinomycetes > Kitasatosporales > Streptomycetaceae > Streptomyces > Streptomyces sp. NPDC090077. The sequence continues at coordinate 166,117 of NZ_JBIVEG010000010.1, read as the reverse complement.
CGCCCGCCGAAGAGCCGGCGGCCGGCCTCGCGGAGCTTGCCGGTCTCCTGCTCCTCCTGCCCGAAGCCCTTGACGACGCGTACGCCGGTCACCGCTCCGTCGACGACGGAGGCGACGGCCGCGGCCTGCTGCTGGGCGTACCAGGTGGCGGGGAAGAGCTTCTTGCGGCTGCGCTTGGCGATGGCCCAGAGGGCGGGGGCCATCAGCAGCGCGACGAGGGTCAGCAGCGGGGACAGCCACAGCATGACGCCGAGGGATATCCCGAAGAGCAGGAAGTTCCCGATGGTCATGGGCAGCATGAAGAGCAGGCCCTGGATCAGCTGGAGGTCGCTCGTGGCCCGGCCGACGACCTGTCCGGTGGACAGCTCGTCCTGCCGGCGGCCGTCGAGGCGGGCGATGGTGTCGTACATGTCCGTGCGCAGGTCGTGCTGCACGTCGAGGGCGAGGCGCCCGCCGTAGTACCTGCGGATGTAGGTCAGTACGTAGACCAGCACGGCGGCGCCCACGAGCAGGCCGGCCCAGGGGGCCATGGGCTTGCTCTCGTCGCCGATGACGTCGTCGAGGATGACCCGGGTGACGAGGGGGACGAGGGCCATGACGGCCATGCCCGCCAGCGAGGACCCGAGCGCGAGGAGCACGTTGGCCTTGTACCGCCAGGTGTAGGCGGCCAGCCGCCTGCCCCAGCTCTGTTTCTCCCCAGCTTGCGCCGCCGCCGTCACGTGGGTGCCTCCCCTTCGGTCCTGTCCTGCCGCCTCCCCCAACGCCCCCACCGGCGGATTTCATCCCACTGCAACAATCGCACCGGTGTCCGGGCCGGGCCCGGGGGCCACGTCCGTCCGGGCGACCGGAACCGGGGCCGGGCAGGCAACCGATGCGCCCCGGGGGCGCTCTAGCCGGGTGCGCACCGGTTGGCGGTGCTCTGGGCACCTTGGAAGGGTTCGCCGGTTCATGGGTCTGACGAGTGGCACGCTCCTGGCGGGCGCCGTGCTGTGCACGGTGCTGGCGTTCGCGGCGACGGTGCGGCTGTGGCCGCGGCTGGCGGGCGGGGGCGCGCGGCCGGTCCTGGGGCGCCTGGGGCTGCTGCTCCTGGTCCAGGTGCTCCTGTTCTCCTCGGTCGCGCTGACGGCGAACCGCAGCTTCCTGATCTACGGCTCGTGGCAGGACCTGGCCTCCGGGGCGCCGCGCCAGGAGGCGGTGGCGGGCGGGGCGGCCGTGCAGGTGCTGGGGCGGCAGGCGCCGGACGTGCCGGGCGGTGGCGACCCGCGGTCGGGCGGGGCGATCGAGAAGGTGACCCTGCACGGGCAGCGGTCGGGGGTGGCGGCCCAGGCGTACGTGTACCTGCCGCCGGAGTACTTCCAGAAGGGCTCCGAACGGCGCCGGTTCCCGGCGGCCGTGGTCCTGACGGGCTACCCGGGCACCGCGGAGAACCTGCTGAAGGGGCTGCGGTACCCGAAGACGGCGTGGAACCTGGCCCGGCAGAAGAAGGCGCAGCCGATGATCCTGGTGATGATGCGGCCGGTGGTCGGCCCGACCAACAGCCAGTGCATCGACGTCCCGGGCGGCGGCCCGCAGAGCGAGACCTTCTTCGGCACGGACGTCCCCAAGACCGTCGCGAGCCACTACCGGGTGGGCACCGCCGCCCGGAACTGGGCGATCATCGGGGACTCGACGGGCGGCTACTGCGCCCTGAAGATGACCCTCCAGCACCCGGAGACGTACGCGGCCGGCGTCGGCCTCTCGGCGGACTACAGGCCGGAGGTCGACGCGGACTCCGGCGACCTCTTCCACGGGAACAAGGACGAGGAGCGGCGCTCCGACCTGCTGTGGCACCTGGCCAACCGCCCCCAGCCGAACGCGTCCTTCCTGGTCACCACCTCGCTCCAGGGCGAGAGCAACCTCAAGCCGACGCAGCAGTTCGTCAAGGCGGTGAAGAACCCGGCGCACGTCTCGTCGATCACCCTCGACCGCGGCGGCCACAACTTCAACACCTGGAACCGCGAGATCCCCCCGGCCCTGGAATGGACCGGGGCGCGACTGAAGGCCGAGTGATCCTCTAGGCCTCGCCCGGGCGGGCCACCCAGCGGGCGGGCTGGCCCGTCACCCGCGCGATCGCGTCGAAGTCCTTGTCGTAGTGCAGCAGGGTGAGGCCGGTGAGTTCGGCGGTCGCCGCGACGAGCAGGTCGACCGGGCCGGCGCTGCGGTGCTCGCCCCGGCCGGTGAGCAGGCGCTGCACCGCGCGGGCCCGGATGTAGACGCTCTCGGGCACGGGCGTCCAGTTGAAGAGCTCGCCCAGCAGCGCTTCCTTCTCCAGACGGTCGGGGAGCGACCTGGCCGAGAAGAGGATCTCCAGCTCGGTCACCTCGCAGATGCCGATGACCCCCTCGGCGAGGTGGTCGCGCCAGGCCTTGCGCACGTCCTCGTTGGTCAGGACCCGCACCACCGCGGAAGTGTCGATCAGATACGTGACCGGGCTCATCGACGGTAGTCGGCCTTGTCGAGGAGGACGTCGAAGTCGCCCCGGTCGCCCATCTCCACGAGCCGCTCCAGCGCTTCGAGGCGCTTGCGCCTGCGGGCGACCTCGTGGAGGGCCGCGTTGACGGTGTCCTTCTTCGACTTCGTGCCGAGTATGGCCGCCGCCTCGGCGAGGGCCTCGTCGTCGACTTCCATGTAGAGGTTGGACATATATGCCTCCTATCCCCGTTCCATATGAAGCATAGGAACGGGGACGGGGAGCACGCAACGGCGCTCAGAGGTGCGTCGGGGCGAACATCCTGAGGGTGGCCGGGAGGACGAGGACCGAGGGGCCCGGGGTCTTCAGGGCGCGGGTCAGGTCCTCGCGGAGGGTGTCCGGGGTGGTGGTGGAGGCCGGGACGCCGAAGGAGGCCGCCAGGGCGGTGAAGTCGGGGCGGGTCAGCTCGGTGGCGGTGGTGCGGCCGTCGAAGGAGGCCTCCATGTACTCGCGCAGGATGCCGTAGCCCCCGTCGTCGACGATCAGCCAGGTGACGTCCAGGTCGTGTTCCCTCGCGGTGGCCAGCTCCGCGAGGGAGTACATGGCGCCGCCGTCGCCGGAGACCGCGAGGACCGGGGTGCCGGGCTCGGCGACCGCCGCGCCCAGGGCCGCCGGGAAGGCGTAGCCGAGGCCGCCCGCGCCCTGGGCCGAGTGCATGGTGTTCGGGTGCTTCGGGTCGAACGCCGACCAGGCCCAGTAGGCCAGGATCGTCATGTCCCAGAAGGACGGGGAGCGGGGCGGGAGGGCCTGCCGGATCGCGGTCAGGAGGTCCCGTTCGAGGGTGAGGTCCTGCGGGGCGAGGCGGTCCTCGACCGCGGCGAGGAGCGCGCGGACCCGTTCGGGGGCCCCGTCGTCCTCGCGGGGTTCGACCGTCTCCAGGAGCGCCTGGAGGGCGAGGCGGGCGTCGGCGTGGATGCCGAGGGCGGGGTGGTTGGACTCCAGCTTGCCGAGGTCGGCCTCGATCTGGACGACCCGGCCGGTGGGGAAGAAGGTGTGGTAGTTCGAGGACAGCTCGCCGAGGCCGGAGCCGACGACCAGGAGGACGTCCGCGTCCTCCAGGAAGTCCGTCGTGTGGCGGTCCTCCAGCCAGGAGCGCAGCGACAGCGGGTGGGTCCAGGGGAAGGCGCCCTTGCCGCCGAAGGTGGTGACCACGGGGGCGTTCAGCCGCTCCGCGAGCTGCCGCAGCTTGCCGGCGGCGTCGGCGCGGACCACCCCGCCGCCCGCGATGATCACGGGGCGTTCGGCCTTCGAGAGCCAGTGCGCGGCCAGCGCGGTGAGCTCCGGGCGCGGGGCCAGCTCGTGCGGGGTCGCGTCCATGCCGGTGACCTCGGGGATCAGCGTCTCGGCGCGCAGTACGTCCTCGGGGATCTCCACCCAGACCGGGCCGTGCGGGGCGGTCAGCGCCGATTCCCAGGCCTCGGCGACCACGGAGGGGACCTGGGACGGGGTGCGGGCGGTGTGGACGGACTTCACCACGTCGCGGAAGGACGCCGACTGGTCCCGCAGCTCGTGCAGGTGGCCACGGCGGCCCCCGCCCAGGCCCGCCGTGGGGACCTGGGAGGAGATCGCGAGGACGGGGGCGGAGGCGGCCGCCGCCTCCGCGAGGGCGGGCAGGGACATCAGCGCCCCGGGCCCGGTGGACAGCAGGAGCGGTACCGCCTCGCCCGTGAGCCGGCCGTACGCGTCGGCGGCGAAGCCGGCGTTGTTCTCCGTGCGCAGGGTGACCAGGCGCAGGTCGGAGCGGCCGACCGCGTCGAAGAGGCCCAGCGCGTGCTGGCCCGGCAGGCCGAAGACGGTGGTGGCGCCGAGGCCGCGCAGCGTCTCCACGACCAGGTCCCCGCCCGTGCGGCCCGGCGGCGGCGCCAGGGCGGCCGCCGTCTGGGCCTCGGTGGGACGGAGTACCAGGTCGTGGTCGTGCGTCACGGGTGTGTGGTGCCCTTCGTGCTCGGCTGCCGCACCGTCTCCGCCGCCGTGCCGGGGGTTCAGCCCTGGCGGGAGGCCGCGATCTGACGGCTCATGATCGTGGTCAGCTCGTACGCGGTGTGCGAGGCCGCGACCGAGGTGATCTCCGCGTGATCGTACGCCGGGGCGACCTCGACGACGTCGGCCGAAACCAGGTTGCAGGACGACAGGCCGCGGATGATCTCCAGCAGCTCGCGGGAGGTCATGCCGCCCGCCTCCGGCGTGCCGGTGCCGGGCGCGTGGGCCGGGTCGAGCACGTCGATGTCGATGGAGATGTACAGCGGGCGGTCGCCGATGCGCTGGCGCAGCTGGTCGGCGACCTCGTCGGCGCCGCGGCGGTAGACGTCCGCCGAGGTCACGATGCCGAAGCCCATCTTGGCGTCGTCGTCGAGGTCCTGCTTGCCGTACAGCGGGCCGCGGGTGCCGACGTGGGACAGCGCCTCGGTGTCGAGGATGCCCTCCTCGACGGCGCGGCGGAACGGGGTGCCGTGGGTGTACTCGGCGCCGAAGTAGGTGTCCCAGGTGTCGAGGTGGGCGTCGAAGTGCAGCAGGGCGACGGGGCCGTGCTTCTTGGCGACCGAGCGCAGCAGGGGCAGCGCGATGGTGTGGTCGCCGCCGAGGGTCATCAGGCGGGAGCCGTTGCCGAGGAGCTCGTCGGCGGCGGCCTCGACCGTCTCGACGGCCTCGTTGATGTTGAAGGGGTTCACCGCGATGTCACCGGCGTCCGCGACCTGGGCGAGGGCGAACGGGGAGGCGTCCTGGGCCGGGTTGTACGGGCGCAGCAGGCGGGAGGCCTCGCGGATGGCGTTGCCGCCGAAGCGGGCGCCGGGGCGGTAGGAGACGCCGGAGTCGAAGGGCACGCCGACGACGGCGACGTCGGCGGAGCCGACCTCGTCGAGGCGGGGCAGGCGGGCGAAGGTCGCCGGGCCCGCGTAGCGCGGGATGCGGGAGGAGTCGACGGGGCCGCGCGGCTGCGTGCTCATGGGGGGTGCCCTTCTGGTGGTCCTGCGGGTGCGGTCCTTCGAGCGTAAGCGTGCCGCGCGGGGGTGGGGAGAGTACGTTTCATACATCTGGCAGCACTGAAATGTACGGAGCATCCATGACCGCCGACGTCCCGGTCCCCCCGAACCCCGGCAGCGGTCCGGCGGCGGCGCCCGCCGGGGAGCCGATGACCCCGTCCGTGGGGCTCGCGGGGCTGCTCGGTGAACGCGGGCTCGGGCTGCGGCACCTGGCCGGGCCGGCGGCGGCGGAGCTGCACGGGGTGCACGCCTCCGAGATGGCCGACCCGTCCCCGTACCTGCTGGGCGGCGAGCTGCTGCTGACGGCCGGCTCCGGGCTGACGGGGGCCGGGGCCGCCGCGTACGTCGGCCGGCTCGCGCGCGCCGGGGCCGCCGCGCTCGGCTTCGGAGTGACCCCGGTGCACGAGGTGGTGCCGCCCGGCCTGGCCGAGGCGTGCGAGGCGTACGGGCTCCCGCTCGTCGAGGTCCCGCCGGGGACCCCGTTCACGGCGGTCGCCCGCAGCGTCGGGCGACTGATGGCGGAGGCGCGCACGCGGGAGCTCCGCCGGGTGGCGGAGGCGCAGCAGGCCCTGGCGGCGGCCGCGGCCCGCCCGGACCCGGTCCCGGCCCTGCTGTCCCGCCTGGCGGCGATCCTGGGCGGCTGGGCGGCCCTGCTCGACGCGGACCAGGCCGGGGCCGGGTCGGCTGCCGGGGGCGGCCGGGGCGCCGCCGGGACGGCTCCCGGGACGGCGGCCGACGCGGCCGGGGGCGCCGCGGGAACCGGCCCGGCCGGAGCCGCCGCAGGCGGGCGGGGCGCCGCCGGGGTGGCCGGGGCGTCGGGGGCGGCCGGTCCCGGCCGGCCCGGCGTCGGCGCCGCCGGGGGCGCCGGGGGCGCCCGGGCCGCGCGGGGCCCCGTCGCCTCCGCCGGGGGTGCGCCTGCGGCGGAGGTGCTCGACGCGGTGGCCGCGCTGGCGCGGCGGGTGGCCCCGGGGGCCGCGGCCACCGCCACCGACGCGCTCGGCGGCACGGGCCTGGCCGCGTACGCCGTCGGCGGCGGGCGGGTGCTGGCCCTGGCCACCCCGGGGCGGACCCCCGGCGACCACACCATCGCCTCCATCGCCGCCGTACTGCTGGCCCTGGTCACCGCGGAGCGCCCCGCCGGGGACGAGGCGGCGGCCCTGACCCGGCTGCTGCTGGACGGGGATCCGGCCGCAGCCCTCGCCCCCGGGCCCTGGTACGCGGTCCACGCCCGGGGCGGCGGCGACCCGCAGGCCCTCGCCGCCGCGCTGGGCACCGTACTGCTGGACCCGGGCGGGGACGGCGTACGCCTGCTCACCGACCGCGAGCCCGCCCCCCGGCCCGGGTGGCGGCTCGGCGTCAGCGCCCCGGCCGCACCCGGCGCCCTGGCCACCGCCGCCGCACAGGCCCGCCGCGCCCTCGCCCGCGCCGAGGCGGCGCGGACCCCGCTGGCCCGGCACGCGGACCCGGGCTTCGCGGGCCTGGTCGGCGAAGCCGAGGCGCGGGCCCACGCCGAGGCCCTGCTGGCACCCCTGTCCCCCGCCCTGCGGGACACCCTGCGCGGCTGGCTGGCCCACCACGGCGGCTGGGACCGCAGCGCCGCGGCCCTCGGTGTGCACCGGAACACGGTCCGCCAGCGCGTCGCCCGCTGCGCGGAGCTCCTGGACCGGGACCTCGACGACCCGGACACCCGGATGGAGCTGTGGTTCGCCCTGCGCCGCCTCTCCTAGGCCGCGCCCTGGGGGCGCGGACCCTACGATGTGCCGCATGTCCGGCATGTCCGTACCGGCGTGGAGCCGCGCCGCCCTCGGGGAGCAGCTGGCGCCGGCCGCCCGGATGGCGGTGTGCGCGGCCCTCTCCTGGTTCGTGTGCCTGTGGCTCGGGACGAGCACGGTCCCGGTGCCCGCCGCGCTGCCCGCCGTCCTGATCCTGCGCGGGGACCTGTTCTCGGCGCCCCGGCTGGCGTGGGAGCGGCTGGTCGGCGTGGCGGTGGGGGTCGGGGTGAGCGTGCTGGTGCTGCACTGGCTGCCGCCCGGCACCGTGTCGTTCCTGGTCCTCCTGGTGGCCGGCTGCGCCGGGATGTACCTGCTGCGCCAGGGCGGCTCCCCCAACCAGCAGGTGCTGATCACCGCCCTGGTGGTCTACGCGACGCCGGTGCCCGGGTACCCGCTGGCCCGGCTGTGGGAGAGCGCGGTCGGCATCGCGGTCGTGGCGCTCCTCGCCCCGCTGCTGTGGCCGCCCGACCCGTACCGCGCGGCCGCGGACGGCCTGGAGGCCTACCGCACCGGTCTCCGCGACCGGCTCGGGCGGACCGCCGCCCTGGCCGCCGCCGGGCGTCCCACGGGGCCGACCGGCCAGGCCCCCGCGGCGGCCTTCGCGCTGTGGCACCGCCCCTACGAACTGTCCGCCGCGCTGGACCAGCGGGCGCGGCGGCTACTCCTGCTGCCGCCCCGGCGCTCCCCCGCCGCGGGCGCCGACGCCCTGCGCCCGCGGCTGCGGCTGGCCGCGCGGACCGCGCCGGCCCTGTACTTCCTCACCCGGGAGCTGGCGGCCCGGTCCGCCGGCGGGCCCGACGGGGCGGTGCGCGCGGCGGCCCCGCTCGTCGGGGCGACGGCCTCGGCGCTGGACGCGGCGCTGCGCGGCGAGGACCCTGGGCAGCTGCTGCGGGCGGCCCGCGGGCTCGAAGCGGAGCACCGGGCCGCGTACCCGGGCCGCCGGGACGCGGCGCTGCGGGCCGGGATCCACCTCACGCTGGAGGCGCTGGCCGGGTACCCGGACGCGGCCTGAGCGGCGGCGGACCTCCGACGCGTCGGCCGTCCGGCGTACATCGCGGGCCGTCGGACCGGCGCTGCCGGGCGGGGCGCGCGCGCCGGGCGAGAGTGGCCCCTGCGGACCCGGGCGCGGACCGGCCGCGGACCGGGCGCGCGACGAGGAGGATCCCGATGGACCTGGCGGTGGCCTTCGACACCCTGGCCCGGTGGCAGTTCGGCATGACGACCGTCTACCACTTCTTCTTCGTCCCGCTCACGATCTCCCTCGCGACCCTGGTCGCCGTGCTCCAGACGGCATGGGTGCGCACGGGGAAGGAGAGGTACCTCGCCGCCACGAAGTTCTGGGGGCGGCTGCTCCTGATCAACGTGGCGGTGGGCGTCGTCACCGGGATCGTGCTGGAGTTCCAGTTCGGCATGAACTGGTCCGCCTACTCGCGGTTCGTGGGGGACGTCTTCGGGGCCCCGCTGGCGTTCGAGGCGCTGATCGCCTTCTTCTTCGAGTCGACCTTCATCGGCCTGTGGATCTTCGGCTGGGACCGGCTGCCGAAGCGGATCCACCTGGCCTGCATCTGGATGGTGGCGATCGGCAGCATCCTGTCCGCGTACTTCATCCTGGCCGCCAACTCCTGGATGCAGCACCCGGTCGGCTACCGCATGAACGGGGAGCGCGGCCGGGCCGAGCTGACGGACTTCTGGCTGGTCCTGACCCAGGAGACCACGCTGGTCGTCGTCTACCACACGCTCTCCGCCGCGTTCCTGGTCGGCGGGGCCTTCATGGCCGGGATCTCCGCGCTGCACCTGCGGCGCGGGCGGCACGTGCCGGTGATGCGCTCCTCCCTGCGGCTGGGCCTGGTGACGCTGACGCTGGCCGGGGTGCTGGTGGCCTTCAGCGGGGACACCCTCGGCAAGGTGATGTTCCGGCAGCAGCCGATGAAGATGGCGGCCGCCGAGGCGCTCTGGGAGGGCCAGACGTCCGCGCCGTTCTCGGTGTTCGCCATCGGCGACGTCTCCGAGGGGCACAACCGGGTGGAGTGGTCGATCCCGGGCCTGCTGTCCTACCTCGCGGCGGGGAACTTCACCGCGTACGTGCCGGGCATCAACGACACCCAGGCCGCCGAGCAGGAGAAGTACGGTCCGGGCGACTACCGGCCCGACATCCCGGTGGCGTTCTGGGGCTTCCGCTGGATGATCGGCTTCGGCATGGCCTCGCTGGCCGTCGGCGCCGCGGGGCTCTGGCTGACCCGCCGCAGGTTCCTGCTCGCCCCGGGGCTGCGGACCGCCGCGGACGAGGTGCCGCACCTGGTCCTGACCCGCCGCCGGAGCCTGGGGTCCCGGCTGACCCGGTGGTACTGGCGCGCGGCCGTGTGGACGCTGGCCTTCCCCGTGATCGCCTGCTCCTGGGGCTGGATCTTCACCGAGATGGGCCGCCAGCCCTGGGCGGTCTACGGCGTCCTGCGGACCGCGGACGGGGTCTCCCCGAACGTGTCCCAGGGCGAGGTGATCGCCTCGATCGCCGTGTTCGCCCTGCTGTACGCCTTCCTCGCCGTGGTCGAGGTCCGGCTCATGGCGGCGTCCGTGATGGCGGGCCCGCCCGCGGTCACCCCTTCCGACCTGGCCACGCCCCGCCGGATCGGCGGCGACGACGAGGACCCCGACCGGCCGATGGCGTTCTCGTACTGACGGCCGGCCGCCCGCTCTGGACACGGACGACAACTCGCCGGTAACTTAATCTGAGCAAGCGCTTAGGCATAAGCGGCGTCGCGCCGCCACCGAGAGGAGTCGGCCGTGCGCCGTACCGTTTTCAACGAGGACCACGAGGCGTTCCGCGAGACCCTCCGCGCCTTCATCGAGGCCGAGGTCGTCCCCGTCTACGACGAGTGGTTCCAGGCCGGCCAGGCGCCGCGCGACTTCTACTACAAGCTCGGCGAGCTGGGCGTCTTCGGCATCAACGTGCCCGAGGAGTTCGGCGGCGCGGGCCTGGACACCCACAAGTTCGAGGCCGTCCTCTACGAAGAGACCTCCCGCGCGGGCGTCAACTTCGGCGGCTCCGGCGTGCACGTGCTGCTCGCCCTGCCCTACATCAAGATGCTCGCCACCGACGAGCAGAAGAAGCGTTTCCTCCCGAAGTTCGTCTCCGGTGAGGAGATGTGGGCCCTCGCCATGACCGAGCCGGGCACCGGCTCCGACGTCGCGGGCATGAAGACCACCGCCAAGCTCTCCGAGGACGGCACCCACTACGTCCTCAACGGCTCCAAGACCTTCATCACCGGCGGCGTGCACGCCGACCGCGTGATCGTCTGCGCCCGCACCTCCGCCCCCTCGGCCGAGGACCGCCGCTTCGGCATCTCCCTCTTCGCCGTGGACACCAAGTCCGAGGGCTACTCGATCGGCCGCAAGCTCGACAAGCTGGGCCTGAAGACCTCCGACACCGCCGAGCTGGCCTTCGTCGACGTCAAGGTCCCCGTCGAGGACCTGCTCGGCGAGGAGGGCAAGGGCTTCTACTACCTCGGCCACAACCTCGCCTCCGAGCGCTGGGGCATCGCCTTCGGCGCGTACGCCCAGGCCGCCGCGGCCGTCCGGTTCGCCCAGCAGTACGTCACGGACCGCACCGTCTTCGGCAAGCCCGTCGCGCACTTCCAGAACACCAAGTTCGAGCTGGCCGCCTGCCAGGCCGAGGTGGACGCGGCCCAGGCCGTCGCCGACCGCGCCCTGGAGGCCCTGGACGCCGGCGAGCTGACCCCGGCCGAGGCCGCCTCCGCGAAGCTCTTCTGCACCGAGGTCGCGCACCGCGTCATCGACCGCTGCCTCCAGCTGCACGGCGGCTACGGCTACATGAACGAGTACCCGATCGCCCGCCTGTACGCCGACAACCGCGTCAACCGCATCTACGGCGGCACCAGCGAGATCATGAAGTCGATCATCGCCAAGTCGATGGGTCTGTAAGTCCCCTTGAACGAGGCACTGGCGGACCTCCTCGATCTGCTCGACCTGGAGCAGATCGAGGAGAACATCTTCCGCGGCACGAGCCGCACCTCCCTGGTGCCGCGCGTGTTCGGCGGCCAGGTCGCGGCCCAGGCACTGGTCGCGGCCGGCCGCACGGTGCCCGCGGACCGGCCGCCGCACTCGCTCCACTCGTACTTCCTGCGCACCGGCGACTCCGGTGCGCCGATCGTGTACTCCGTGGACCGGATCCGCGACGGGCGGTCCTTCACCACCCGCCGCGTGGTCGCCGTCCAGCACGGACAGCCGATCTTCCACCTCTCCGCGTCCTTCCAGACGTACGAGGAGGGGATGGAACACCAGGCCGCGATGCCGGACGCACCGGACCCCGAGACCCTGCCGACGGCCGCCGAGGCACTGCCCGCGTACCGCGGGACCTTCCGCGACCCGGGCACCGTCGAACGGCTGCTGGAGGCGCGCGGCGCGGTGGACCTGCGGTACGCGACCACCCCGCCGTGGGGATCGGTCGGCGCACCGCTGGAGCCGCGCTCCCAGGTCTGGTTCCGCACCCAGGGCAAGCTCGCGGCCGACCCGCTGCTGCACATCTGCCTGGCCACCTACGTGTCCGACATGACCCTGCTCGACTCGGTGCTGCTCGCGCACGGCCGGGGCGGCTGGGCCGTCGGCGACGTGGTCGGCGCCTCCCTGGACCACGCCATGTGGTTCCACCGGCCCTTCCGCGCCGACGAATGGCTCCTCTACGACCAGGAGTCCCCCTCGGCGTCCGCCGGCCGGGGCCTGGGCCAGGCCCGCATCTGGACCCAGGACGGCCGCCTGGCCGTCACCGTGATCCAGGAAGGTGTCGTGCGCGTCCCGCGCGGCTGAGCCGACGTACCGTCGCCCCATGCCGGTCGAAACCGAAGGGGCGGGGTCCGAGAGCGTCGCCACGGTGGTCGTCGCCGTGGTCACCAACCTGGCCATCGCCGCCGCGAAGGCCGTCGCCGGGATCGTCAGCGGGTCCAGCGCGATGCTGTCCGAGGCCGCGCACTCGGTGGCCGACACGGTCACCGAGGTGCTGCTGCTGACCTCCCTGAAGCGCAGCGCCCGGCCCGCCGACGAGGCGCACCCGCTCGGGTACGGGCCCGAGCGCTACATCTGGGCGCTGCTCGCCTCCATCGCCACGTTCGCGGGCGGCGCGGTCTTCGCCTTCTACGACGGGATCCACACCCTGGTGCACGGGGAGGATCCGGGCGACCCGGTGTTCTCGTACGCCGTCCTCGCCGTCGCGTTCGTCCTGGAGGGGTACTCGCTGCTGGTCGCCTGGCGGCAGGTGACGGGCGAGGCGGCGCGGATGCGGGCCCCGCTGGGCCTGTACGTGAAGCACACCCCGGACACGGCGGTGAAGGCGGTCCTGCTGGAGAACGCCGCGGCGCTGGTCGGCCTCGCGCTGGCGGCGGGCGGACTGCTCGGGGCGCAGCTGACCGGGTCCGGCGTCTACGACGGGGTGGCCTCGCTGCTGATCGGGGCGCTGCTGGTGGCGGTGGCCTGGGAGCTGGGCCGCTCGAACGCGCAGTACCTGATCGGGCGGCCGCTGCCGGAGCCGATGCGGGCGGAGGTGCGCGAGGAGCTGCTGTCGGTCCTGCACATCGAAGCCGTGCTGGAGCTGACCACCCTCGTGCAGGGGCCGGACGAGGTGCTGATCGCGGCGAAGGTGGACTTCCACGACCTGGCGTCGGCCCGGCAGGTGGAGGCGGCCTGCGAGGACGCGGAGGACCAGCTGCGGGAGCGGTGGCCGGCGGTGCGCCGCGTCTACCTGGACCCGACCCCCACCCCGCCGCCCGCGGAACCTTCGGTACCGCCCGGAGCTGTGCAAGGCTGAACGGGTGAACCTGGAGGACCTCGCCCGGCTGCGCCGGGCCCGCGACCTGATGGACCGCAACTACGCGGAGCCCCTCGACGTCGCCGCGCTGGCGCAGGTCGCGCTGATGTCGGCGGGGCACTTCTCGCGCAGTTTCCGCGCCGCCTACGGGGAGACCCCGTACAGCTACCTGATGACGCGCCGGATCGAGCGGGCCAAGGCGCTGCTGCGGCGGGGCGACCAGTCGGTGACGGAGGTCTGTTTCGCGGTGGGCTGCACCTCGCTGGGGTCCTTCAGCGCGCGGTTCACGGAGCTGGTGGGCGAGAGCCCGAGCGCGTACCGGGCCCGCGACCACGAGGCGGACGCGGCCCTGCCGGCCTGCCTGTCGAAGATCCACACCCGGCCGGTCAGGAACGGCCCCCGCGCCGGCTGAGGCACCTCCCCGCCGTCAGTCCCACCAGAACGACCAGTGGGCCGCGCCGACCAGCGCCTCCGCGGCGTAGTCGCGGACCGTGCCGGAGCCCTGCCAGACGTAGTCGGGGCAGAACGCGAAGTGCTCGGCGGCCACCGGGAGGGCCTCGGCGAGCGACCGCGGCGGGGCCGCCACGGACAGGTCGAGCCGGTCGTAGCCGATGGCGAGGACCCGGGCGCCGAAGCGGTCCTCCCAGGAGCGCAGGACGGCGCTGACGCGGGCGGTGTCGGTCTCCGCGGTGAGCAGCGGGCCGGCCCAGCCGAGCACGGCGGGTACGTCGGCCCCGCGCCGGGCGGGCACGAGCGCCAGCCGGGGGCGGCCGAACCACCCCTGGGCGAGCAGCTCGCCGCCGAGCGCGGCGGCGGCCGCCGCGGGCTCCGCCGCCGGGGTGCCCGGCGGGGCGAGGCCCGGCCAGGAGCGGCCGAAGGGGGCGATGAGCTCCTCGCCCTCGGCGCCCTCCTCGGGGTCGGGGACGACCTGGGCCCAGAACTCCCGCAGCACCTGCCCGGCCCGGTGTCCGTCCGGGTCCGAGGAGTGCCGGGGGTCGAGTGTCCCGCCGTGCCACCACTCCTCCAGGTGCGGCCGGTCGTGCAGCAGTACGGGGAGCAGCCCGGCGGGGGCCGGGTACCCGGCGGCGGGCGCGTCCACCGGCCCGTCGGAGAGCCACATCAGCGGCTCGTGCCGCACCCGCCGCAACGGTCCGCGCCGCACGCCGCGGGTGATCAGCCCACCGGACGGCAGCCCGGGAAACCCGCCGGGGGCGTCGAGCACGGACAACGGGTTCGGCACATCGACCATGCCCATGACCGTACCGGCGACCACCGACCCCCCTGCCGGGACCGGAACAGGGGCCCCGGCCCTGCGGGCCGGCCTGCCCCGTTACCGCCCGGCCAGGGCTACCGCAGGCCCGCCGCCGACAAGAGGTACGCGACCATCGGGTCGTAGTAGCGCGGGTCGCGGACGTGGTCGTCCAGCGGGACGGCGACCTGGAGGGTGCCCTCCGCCTCGCCGAGGAACAGCGCCGGGTCGTTGCAGTCCGCGTACCCCACCGCGTCCAGCCCGCGCTGCGCCGCGCAGCCCGCCCAGCCGTGGTCGGCGACGACCAGGTCCGGCTGCGGGCGGCCCTCCGCCGCGAGGCCGTCGAGGATGGCGGCCATCGGGGCCGGGGAGTGGGTGTGCCACAGGGTCGCGCCGCGCTCCAGCATGGCCACGTCGGCGAACTGCCAGACCGAGCCCTCGTCGGCGACCAGGCCGGACGGGATGCGGACGATCTCGCAGCCGGCGGCGCGCAGCGCGTCGGCGGTGGCGCGGTGGACGTCGAGCAGGCCGCCCGGGTGGCCGGTGGCGAACAGCACGCTGTGCCGGTCCAGGGCGGCCTTGTGCAGCCGCGCCGCCATCCGGTCCAGGCCCGCGACGGTCAGTTCCGGGTCGATGGTGTCCTGGCCGGCCCGGTGGGCCGGGTCGTCGACGACGCCGACGCGTTCGGCCATCACGGCCAGCACGTCCTGCTCGTCGGCCCAGCGGTCGCCCAGTTCGAGGCCGAGCCAGTAGTGCCGGTCGCCGTTGGCGAGTTTGCGGTAGTGGGAGAGGTTGTTCTCGCGCGGGGTGGCCACCTGCCCCGCGATCCGCGTGCGGACCAGGTGGTCGACGAGTTCGGCGCGGCTGGGTACGGGCGTCTCTATCGGCTTCGGCATGCGGCCCATTCTGCCGCCGCCCGCCCGGAGGCGTCCGTTCCGCCAAGTGGGCCTCCAGCCGCGCCTCACCCCGACAGCGCTCCGAAGGCTCCGTGCGCCAGCCTGCGCAGCAGGGATTCGGTGGCCTCGCGGCCGGGCGCGGCCAGGTGGGGGGTGGAGTTCAGCAGGCCGAAGACGGCGTGCACGGCCACCCGGACCTCCGCCTCGCCGACCTCGGGGTGCAGCTCCCGTACGACCTCCACCCACAGCTCGACGTACTGCCGCTGGAGCTGGCGCACGAGCTTGCGGTCGGCCTCCCGCAGCCGGTCGAGCTCGCGGTCGTGCAGGGTGATCAGCGCCCGGTCGTCCAGGGCGAAGTCGATGTGGCCCTCGACCAGGGAGGCGAGGATCGCCGCGGGGTCCCCCGCCTCCTCCTCGACGCGCCGCCGGCCGCCGGTGAGCAGCCGCTCGCTGATGCCGACGAGCAGCTCGGCGAGCATGGCGTCCTTGCCGGCGAAGTGCCGGTAGAGGCCGGGGCCGCTGATGCCGACCGCCGCCCCTATCTCGTCCACGCCGACGCCGTGGAAGCCGCGCTCCGCGAAAAGACGAGCGGCCTCACTGAGGATCTGCTCGCGACGGGTCGGGGTGGCCGCTCTGGTGCTCATGGGAATCCATTCTAGACAGGGCGGTTAGCGCTCGTTAACCTAAAACCCAAACGCGTTAACGGTCATTAACACAGCATGCACGAGCAAGGGAGCTCGACCGATGCAGCAGGCACCAGTGCTGACGAGCGCCGCGGACCCGGCGTCCGAGGCCTGGCGGACCAATGAGGCCGCCCACCGCGAACTCGCCGACGGCCTGCGCGCCCGGCTCGACGCGGCCCGCCTCGGCGGCGGCGAGAAGGCCCGCGCCCGCCACACCGCGCGCGGGAAGCTGCTCCCCCGCGACCGCGTGGACGCCCTCCTCGACCCGGGCTCGCCCTTCCTGGAGCTGGCCCCGCTGGCCGCCGAGGGCATGTACGGGGGCTCCGCCCCCGCCGCCGGGGTGATCGCGGGCATCGGCCGGGTCAGCGGGCGCGAGTGCGTGATCGTCGCCAACGACGCCACCGTCAAGGGCGGCACGTACTACCCGATGACCGTGAAGAAGCACCTCCGCGCCCAGGAGGTGGCCCTGGAGAACCGTCTCCCCTGCCTCTACCTGGTCGACTCCGGCGGCGCCTTCCTCCCCATGCAGGACGAGGTCTTCCCCGACCGGGAGCACTTCGGCCGGATCTTCTACAACCAGGCCCGCATGTCCGGGGCCGGCATCCCGCAGATCGCCGCCGTCCTCGGCTCCTGCACGGCGGGCGGGGCGTACGTCCCGGCCATGAGCGACGAGGCCGTCATCGTCCGCAACCAGGGCACGATCTTCCTCGGCGGCCCGCCGCTGGTGAAGGCCGCGACCGGTGAGGTGGTCACGGCCGAGGAGCTCGGCGGCGGCGAGGTCCACTCCCGGGTCTCCGGCGTCACCGACCACCTCGCGGAGGACGACGCGCACGCGCTGCGGATCGTACGGAACATCGTGGCGACCCTGCCCGAGCGCGGGGCCCTGCCCTGGTCGGTCGAGGCCCCGGAGGAGCCGAAGGTGGACCCGTCCGGCCTGTACGGCGCGGTCCCCGTCGACTCCCGCACCCCCTACGACGCCCGCGAGATCATCGCCCGCGTCGTGGACGGCTCCCGCTTCCAGGAGTTCAAGTCCGAGTTCGGGCAGACCCTGGTCACCGGCTTCGCCCGGATCCACGGCCACCCGGTCGGCATCATCGCGAACAACGGCATCCTGTTCGCCGAGTCCGCGCAGAAGGGCGCCCACTTCATCGAGCTGTGCGACCAGCGCGGCATCCCGCTCCTCTTCCTCCAGAACATCTCCGGCTTCATGGTCGGCCGCGACTACGAGGCCGGCGGCATCGCCAAGCACGGCGCGAAGATGGTCACGGCGGTGGCCTGCGCCCGGGTCCCGAAGCTGACCGTGGTCGTCGGCGGCAGCTACGGCGCGGGCAACTACTCGATGTGCGGCCGGGCGTACTCCCCGCGCTTCCTGTGGATGTGGCCCAACGCCAAGATCTCGGTGATGGGCGGCGAGCAGGCCGCCTCGGTGCTGGCGACCGTCAAGCGGGACCAGATCGAGGGCGCGGGCCAGGAGTGGCCGGCCGAGGACGAGGAGGCCTTCAAGGCCCCGGTCCGCGCGCAGTACGAGGAGCAGGGCAACGCCTACTACGCCACCGCGCGGCTGTGGGACGACGGGGTCATCGACCCGATGGAGACCCGGCAGGTGCTGGGACTGGCCCTGACCGCGTGCGCGAACGCCCCCCTGGGCGACTCGGGCTTCGGCATCTTCCGTATGTGACGTGAGCGACGTGAGGACCTCTTCGATGTTCAGCACTGTTCTGGTCGCCAACCGCGGCGAGATCGCGGTACGCGTCATCCGCACCCTGCGGCAGCTCGGCATCCGCTCCGTCGCCGTCTTCAGCGACGCCGACGCCGACGCCCGCCACGTACGGGAGGCCGACACGGCCGTCCGGATCGGCCCGGCGGCCGCCGCCGAGAGCTACCTGTCCGTGGAGCGGCTCCTGGACGCCGCGCGGCGCACCGGCGCCGAGGCCGTCCACCCCGGCTACGGCTTCCTCGCCGAGAACGCGGCCTTCGCGGCGGCCTGCACCGAGGCCGGGCTGGCCTTCATCGGGCCGCCCGCCTCCGCCATCTCCCTGATGGGCGACAAGATCACCGCGAAGGAGACGGTCCGGGCGGCCGGCGTCCCGGTGGTCCCGGGCTCCTCCGGCAGCGGCCTGACCGACGCCGAGCTGGCCGCTGCCGCCTCGGAGATCGGCATGCCGGTACTGCTCAAGCCCTCGGCGGGCGGCGGCGGCAAGGGCATGCGGCTGGTGCGCGACGAGGCGGTGCTGGCCGAGGAGATCGCGGCCGCCCGCCGCGAGGCGAAGTCCTCCTTCGGCGACGACACCCTGCTCGTGGAGCGCTGGATCGACCGGCCCCGGCACATCGAGATCCAGGTGCTGGCCGACTCCCACGGGAACGTGGTGCACCTGGGCGAGCGCGAGTGCTCCCTCCAGCGGCGCCACCAGAAGGTCATCGAGGAGGCCCCCTCGGTCCTGCTGGACGAGAAGACCCGCGCGGCGATGGGCGCGGCGGCCGTGGAGGCGGCCCGCTCCTGCGGGTACGTCGGCGCGGGCACGGTGGAGTTCATCGTCCCGGGCGGAGACCCCTCCTCGTACTACTTCATGGAGATGAACACCCGCCTCCAGGTGGAGCACCCGGTGACCGAGCTGGTCACCGGCCTGGACCTGGTGGAGCAGCAGCTGCGGGTCGCCGCCGGCGGGGTCCTGCCCGTCACCCAGGACGGGCTCCGGCTGACCGGGCACGCGATCGAGGCCCGCGTCTGCGCGGAGGACCCGGCGCGCGGCTTCCTGCCGTCCGGCGGCACCGTACTGGCGCTGTCGGAGCCGGACGGCGGCGCGGTGCGCACCGACTCCGGGCTGACGGCGGGCGTCCCGGTGGGCTCCGCGTACGACCCGATGCTGTCGAAGGTCATCGCGTACGGCCCCGACCGTGCGGCCGCGCTCCGCGTGCTGCGCGGCGCCCTGGCCGACACGGTGATCCTGGGCGTCCAGACCAACGCCGGGTTCCTGCGCCGCCTCCTCGCCCACCCGGACGTGGTCTCCGGCGACATGGACACCGGCCTGGTGGAGCGGGACCTGCCGTCGCTCCTCCCGGAGGGCGTCCCGGCCGAGGTGTACGCGGCGGCCGCGCTGCTCGCACGTCCGGCGGAGGCGGAGCCGGCCGGCTGGGCCGACCCCTTCGACGCGGCGAACGGCTGGCGCCTGGGCGGCACCCCGGCCTGGACGGTGCACCACTTCCGCCTCCCGGGGCAGGACCCGGTGGAGGTCCGCACCCGGCAGCGGGGCGCGCAGCAGGAGCTCCTGCTGCCCGCTCCCGACGACGGCGGCCCGGCCCTGGCCCGCACCGTGACCCGCACGCCCGGCACCCTCACCCTCGAACTGGACGGGGTCACCCACCGCTTCAGCCACGCCGCCTCCCCGGACGGGGTGTGGCTCGGCCGCGACGGCGACAGCTGGCACGTCCAGACGCACGACCCCGTCACGGCGTCCCTCGGCGGCGGCGGCAGGGCGGGCGCCGACACCCTCGCCGCCCCCATGCCCGGCACCGTCACCGTCGTCAAGGTGGCCGTCGGCGACCAGGTCGCGGCGGGGCAGAGCCTGCTCGTCGTCGAGGCGATGAAGATGGAGCACGTCATCTCCGCCCCGCACGCCGGCACCGTCACCGAACTCGACGTCACCCCCGGTACCACGGTGGCCATGGACCAGGTCCTGGCCGTGGTCACCCCCGACGGAGAGGAGGGGTCCGCGTGATCGGGCTGCCCATGACCGTCCCGGCCCCCGCCGGGCTCCCGCCGCGCGTGCGCATCCACGAGGTCGGCGCGCGCGACGGACTGCAGAACGAGAAGACGGCCGTCCCCACCGAGGTGAAGGCCGAGTTCGTCCACCGCCTCGCCGCGGCCGGGCTCTCCACCATCGAGGCCACCAGCTTCGTCCACCCCAAGTGGGTCCCCCAGCTGGCGGACGCCGAGCAGCTCTTCCCCCTGCTCTCCGACGTCGGGGCGCGGCTCCCGGTCCTGGTCCCCAACGAGCGGGGCCTGGACCGGGCCCTCGCCCTGGGGGCCACCCGCATCGCGGTGTTCGGCTCGGCCACCGAGACCTTCGCCGCCCGCAACCTGAACCGCACCGTCGCCGAGTCCCTCGCCATGTTCGAGCCCGTCGTGGCCCGTGCCAAGGCGGAGCGGGCGCACGTGCGCGGGTACCTCTCGATGTGCTTCGGGGACCCCTGGGAAGGGGCCGTCCCGGTCCACCAGGTGGTCTCCGTCGCCAAGGCCCTGCTCGACCTCGGCTGCGACGAGCTGAGCCTCGGCGACACCATCGGCGTCGCCACGCCCGGCCACGTGCAGGTCCTGCTGTCCGCGCTGAACGAGGCGGGCGTCGGGACCGACCGGATCGGCGTGCACTTCCACGACACCTACGGCCAGGCGCTCTCCAACACCCTCGCCGCGCTCCAGCACGGCGTGACCACGGTCGACACCTCCGCCGGCGGCCTCGGCGGCTGCCCGTACGCGAAGAGCGCCACCGGGAACCTCGCCACCGAGGACCTGGTGTGGATGCTCGACGGCCTCGGCATCGAGACCGGGGTCGACCTGGCCGCCCTCACCGCCACGAGCGTGTGGATGGCCGAACGGCTGGGACGCCCCAGTCCCTCCCGTACCGTCCGCGCCCTCTCCCACAAGGAGTAGTCACACCATGTCCCTCGACCACCGGCTCACCCCCGAGCACGAGGAACTCCGCCGCACCGTCGAGGCGTTCGCGCACGACGTGGTCGCACCGAAGATCGGCGACCTGTACGAGCGGCACGAGTTCCCGTACGAGATCGTCCGCGAGATGGGCCGCATGGGCCTGTTCGGCCTGCCCTTCCCGGAGGAGTACGGCGGCATGGGCGGCGACTACCTCGCCCTCGGCATCGCCCTGGAGGAGCTGGCCCGCGTCGACTCCTCGGTCGCGATCACCCTGGAGGCGGGCGTCTCCCTGGGCGCCATGCCGCTGTACCTGTTCGGCTCCGAGGAGCAGAAGCGGGAGTGGCTGCCGAAGCTGTGCTCGGGCGAGGTGCTCGGCGCCTTCGGCCTGACCGAGCCCGGCGCGGGCAGCGACGCGGGCGGCACCCGCACCACCGCCGTGCGCGACGGCGACGAGTGGGTGATCAACGGCTCCAAGTGCTTCATCACCAACTCCGGTACGGACATCACCGGCCTGGTCACCGTCACCGCGGTCACCGGCCGCAAGGCGGACGGCCGTCCGGAGATCTCCTCGATCATCGTTCCGTCCGGCACCCCGGGCTTCACGGTGGCCGCGCCGTACTCCAAGGTCGGCTGGAACTCGTCGGACACCCGTGAGCTCTCCTTCGACGACGTGCGGGTGCCGCTGGCGAACCTGGTGGGCGAGGAGGGCCGCGGCTACGCCCAGTTCCTGCGGATCCTCGACGAGGGCCGCATCGCCATCGCCGCGCTGGCCACCGGCCTCGCGCAGGGCTGCGTCGACGAGTCGGTGAAGTACGCCAAGGAGCGGCAGGCCTTCGGGAAGCCGATCGGCGACAACCAGGCCATCCAGTTCAAGCTGGCCGACATGGAGACGCGCGCCCACATGGCCCGCATCGGCTGGCGCGACGCGGCCTCCCGGCTGGTGCACGGGGAGCCCTTCAAGAAGGAGGCGGCGATCGCGAAGCTGTACTCCTCGACGGTCGCCGTCGACAACGCCCGGGACGCCACGCAGATCCACGGCGGCTACGGCTTCATGAACGAATACCCGGTCGCCCGCATGTGGCGGGACTCCAAGATCCTGGAGATCGGCGAGGGTACGAGCGAGGTCCAGCGCATGCTGATCGCCCGCGAGCTGGGCTTCGCCGGCTGACGGACGGCCGCGCGTGCGGGGAGTGGGGGGACCCTGGCGATTAGGGTCCCCTTACACCTTTCGGCCAAGGTTAGGCTAACCTTCCTGACGAACGGCCTCGGGTCCACCGGCCCGCCCCCTGCACGCACGAAAGCGGACTTCGCATGCCCAAGCCCAGCACCACGCTCCTGTCCCGCCGAGGCCTCGTCGCCGCCGGCGGCGCCCTCGGCCTCGTCGCGGCGCTGACCGCGTGCGGCGGCGGCGACAAGGCGAAGGACGCAGGGGGCGACAAGGGCAGCACGGCCGCCGCCTCCGGCCCCTGGAGCTTCAAGGACGACCTCGACAAGGACGCCACCGCGAAGTCCACGCCGAAGAACATCGTGGCCTACACGGGCACCGCGGCCGCCCTCTACGACTACGGCGTGCAGGTCAAGGGCGTCTTCGGCCCGACCAAGCTGGCGGACGGCAAGCCCGACCCGATGGCCGGCTCGATGGACATCTCCAAGGTCGAGATCCTCGGCAACGTCTACGACGAGTTCAACGTCGAGAAGTACGCGGCCCTCAAGCCCGACCTGCTCGCCACCAACTCCTGGGACGGCACCCTCTGGTACGTCCCCGAGGCCTCCAAGGACAAGATCCTGAAGCTGGCCCCGGCCGCCGCGATCGGCGTGGGCGACAAGGCCTCCATGGACAAGGCACTGGAGCGCACGGCCGAGCTCGCCAAGTCCCTCGGCGCCGATCTGAACTCCAAGAAGGCTGCCGACGGCAAGGCCCGCTTCGACGCCGCCACCGCCAAGGTCCGCGAGGCCGTCAAGGCCAACCCGGGCATCAAGGTGCTCGTCGCCTCCGGCGCCGACCAGCTCTTCTACGTCTCCACCCCGAAGACCTCCGCCGACCTCAAGTACTTCGAGTCCCTGGGCGTCGAGTTCGTCACCCCGGACCAGGGCGCGCTGGACCCGCAGGGCTTCTACGAGAGCCTCAGCTGGGAGAACGCCGGCAAGTACAAGGCCGACGTCGTCCTGCTCGACAACCGCACCCAGGCCCTGCAGCCGGAGGCCCTGAAGGCCAAGCCGACCTGGAACGAGCTGCCCGCCGTCAAGGCCGGCCAGGTCGCCCCGCGCGTCACCGAGCCGATCTACTCGTACGAGAAGTGCGCGCAGATCCTGGAGGACCTCGCCAAGACCATCCAGAACGCCAAGAAGGTCTCCTGACCCTCACGCACCGGTCCTGAACGCCGGGTCCCGGGCCACGCGCCCGGGGCCCGGCGTTCCTGCACCCACCGCCCGGCGGGGACCACCGCCGGCGCCCGTCCGACTCCCAGGGGGGAACCGCGCATGACCACCACCGCTTCCGAGGCCGACCGGGCCGCCGCGCACTTCCGCTTCTTCACGATGGAAGTGCTGCGCACGCGCCGCCTCGGCCACTCGTTCCTGCGCGTGACCTTCGGCGGCGAGTCCCTCGCGGACTTCCGCTCCGGCGGCTTCGACCAGAGCCTCTCGCTCTTCCTGCCCGTCGGGGACGCCGAGCACGCCGAACTCCCCTCCACGGACGAGGACACCTGGTTCGGGGCGTGGCGCGCGATGCCCGACGAGGAGCGGCCGGTGATGCGCTCGTACACCGTGCGCGACCAGCGGCGCACGGACGCCGGAGTGGACGAGGTCGACATCGACTTCGTCCTCCACGGGGACGCCTCGCCGGCCTCCCGCTGGGCGGGCCGGGCCGTCACCGGCCGCCGGATCGCGGCGATCGGCCCCGCCGTCGCGCAGAACAAGTCCGTCCGCTTCCAGCCCCCGGCGGGCACCGGCACCTTCCTGATGTACGCCGACGAGACGGCCCTGCCGGCCGCGGCCGCGATCCTGGACCGCCTCCCGGCCGGAACGGCCGTGAAGGCCTGGTTCGAGGTCCCGCACGCCGACGACCGCCTGACCCTGCACACCGCGGCCGACGCCGACATCACCTGGATCGTCCGCGAAAAGGGCACCGCTCGGGCGGACCGCGTGGTGGAGGCGGTCCGCGCGACGGAACTCCCCGCCGCCGACGCCCCGTACGCCTGGCTCGCGGGCGAGGCCGGCACGGTCCGCGCCGTACGCCGCCACCTGGTGCAGGAACGCTCCGTCGACCGCCGCGCGGTCCGCTTCACCGGCTACTGGCGCCTGGGCGCGACGGAGGAACAACTCCTCGCCGAGGCCTACGCGGGCCAGGCCCCGAACGAGGACCCGACGTCCGCGCTGTAGCCCGCTACGCCCACGGCACGTCCGGTGCCCGGTAGTACGCCGTGTCCTGGGCGTCCAGGCGGGGGGCCTGGGCGGCCAGGCGCTCCCGGTAGCGGGTCCAGTCCAGGGACGCGGCCGGGGACCAGCCGAGTTCCGCGAGGCCCAGGAGGCGGGGGAAGGCCATCAGTTCCCAGTCGGCGCGGGTCGCGATGGTCTCCGTCCAGAGGGGGGCCTCCACGCCCAGGACGGCGGATTCGGGGACGCCGGGGAGGTACGCGCCCGGGTTCCAGGAGTAGGAGCGCTGCACCGGGACGTAGCCGGCCCAGGCCAGGCCCGGCTTCGTCGCCTTGTCGTACTTCATGTCCAGGTAGGCACGGTCCGCCGGGGAGAGGATCAGCGGGTGGCCCGCCCCGGCCGCCTCCGTCACCGCCGTCTTCTCCGCGGCGGCGGTCTTGTCGTGGCCCCAGTACTGGAGCACCGCGCCCGGTGCCGGGCGGGCGTTCGCGAGCTGGTGCCAGGCCACCACCGTCTTGCCGTGCTTCGCCACCACCGCCTGGGCGCGGTCCATGAAGGCCGCGTAGTCCGCCGCCGGGGTGGAGTGGGCCTCGTCGCCGCCGATGTGGAGGTAGCGGCCGGGGGTGAGGGCGGCGAGTTCGCCGAGGACGTCGTCGACGAACTCGTAGGTGCGCTCCTTGCCCACGCACAGCGAGCTGAAGCCGACCTTGATCCCGGTGTAGCGCTCGGGGGCCTTGCCGTCGCAGTTCAGCTCCGCGTAGGAGGCGAGGGCGGCGTTGACGTGCCCGGGCATGTCGATCTCCGGGACCACATCGACGTAGCGGCGCGCCGCGTGGGCGACCAGGTCCCGGTACTCCGCCTTGGTCCAGTGGCCGCCCGGCCCGCCGCCGACCTCGCTGCCGCCGCCGTACGTCGCCAGCCGCGGCCAGGAGTCGACGGCGATGCGCCAGCCCTGGTCGTCGCTGAGGTGCACGTGCAGGGTGTTGATCTTGTACTGGGCGAGCTGGTCGACGTACCGCTTGACCTGCTCCACCGAGAAGTGGTGGCGGGCGATGTCGACCATGGCCCCGCGGTACGCGAACCGCGGGGTGTCCGTGACCTCCCCGCCCGGCACCTCCCCCGCGCCCCGCACCGGCAGCAGCTGCCGCAGCGTCTGCCCGCCGCGGAAGAGGCCGGACGGGGTGTGCGCGGTGAGGGTGACCCCGGAGGGGGTGGTCCGCAGCCGGTAGCCCTCCGCGCCCAGTTCCCTGGCCCGGTCGTCCAGCCGCAGCCGGATCCCGTCCCCCTCCTCCCCGTCGACCACGGGCAGCGGCAGCCCGCTGGGCCCGCGCAGCTGCTCCGCGAGGAGCTCGCCGACCTGCCGCACCTCCTCGGGGGAGCCCGGCCCGGTACGGACCACCGTGCCCGGGCCGAAGGCGTACCCGGGACCTCCCGAGGCCCGCGCGGCGGCCGGGGCCGGCAGGAGCCGTTCGTAGGGGGCGAGGACGGCGGAAGCGTGGCGGGGTTTGGCGTCGTCGCCGCGGGCCGGCGTGCAGGAGGCGGCGGCACCGAGGACGAGGAAGGCGGCGAGCGTGCGGCGCAGGGCTCTCATGCGCCCAGGTATAGGCCAAACGGCCCCCTCCTGGGCCGTACATGACGATGGGAGAATCTCCGGATGGCGGAAATCATCCAGAAGGACGGTACGTGGACCTTCGACGGGGACGCGGTGCGCATCGTGCCGGGCCGCGACAAGGGGGTGGGGCTGCTCCGGCAGCACCTGGGCGAGGTGGTCGTGCCGCTGCGCGCGATCGGGGGGATCAGCCACGAGCCGGGGCGCAAGGCGGGCCGGCTGCGGCTGAGGCTGCGTGACGGGGCGGACCCGCTGACGCAGGTGACGGGCGGGCGGCTGCCGGAGTCCTCGGACCCGTACCGGCTGTCGGTGGAGCCGGACCGCAGCGGCGTGGCGGAGTACTTCGTGGACGCGGTGCGCAACGCCCTGCTGCTGGAGCAGGTGGATCCGGGGCCGTGCGACGCCTATCTGATGCCGGGTCCGGCGGTGCCGCTCTCGTTCGGCGCGGGCGACGGCACGGCCTCCTTCGACGGCGACCGGGTGGTGCTGGACTGGAACTGGACCACCGAGGAGGCCAAGCGTTCGGGGGGCGCGTGCGAGTTCCGGATGGCGGACGTGCGGGCGGTGGACTGGTACCCCGCCAAGGGCCTGGACCACGGCTGGCTGCGGTTCACGCTGGAGGGTGCGGCGAATGCCCCCGCGCCCAAGTACGACCGCTGCGCGGTGGAGCTCTTCGGGTTCAAGAAGGACCCGCTGATGGCGCTGGTCGCGGCGGCCGTGGCGGTACGGATGCCCCATCCGGCGGCGCCCGCGCCCGCGCCGGAACGCCCGCGGGCGCTGCCGCTCGCCGAGTCGGCCCCGGCGCTGGCGGGCGAGGCCGCCGACCACGACACCCTGCTGCGGCGGCTGCGCGAGGTGGGCGAGCTGCACCAGTCGGGGATCCTCACCGCCGATGAGTTCTCGGCGGCGAAGGCGGCGATTTTGGGTCGTTTCTGACCACGGAGTACCGGAATAACCCATTCCTATGGTCCAGACCAGCGAGATCCTGCCCGATATCGGGCAGGATCTTTGCGTTTCACTCCTTGGACAGTCAATATCTACAGGTGCTCGACCGCCGCCCGTCGCATGACGACCTCGTCGACCACCTGGTGCGCAGCACCGCGCTGCAGCGCGGGGAAGCCGCCCGGGTGGTACTGGACGTGCTCGCCTACTTCAACGAGACGACGGAGGAGTTCGTCCGCCGCCGCCATCGGGAGCTGCAGTCGGGCGGCGCGGTCAACGCGGAGATCTTCGAGCGGATCGCGGCCGAACTGCCGCACCGCGCCGTGGCGCCACCGGAGCTCTCGCTCCGGCAGCTGCGCCGCATCGTCTACGGCTGACCGGGGCCGGGGCGGCCCGCACGGCCGCGCGGGGAAGAGCACGACCACCGAACCTCAGGAGGGGCAACACCGTATGTGCGGAATCGTCGGTTACATCGGCAAGCGCGACGTGGCACCGCTGCTGCTCGAAGGCCTGGCACGACTGGAGTACCGCGGATACGACTCCGCCGGCATCGTCGTCAACAGCCCGAAGGCCGCCGCGCTGAAGATGGTCAAGGCGAAGGGCCGCGTCCGCGACCTGGAGGCCCGCGTCCCCAAGCGCTTCGCCGGCACCACCGGCATCGCCCACACCCGCTGGGCCACCCACGGCGCCCCGAGCGACACCAACTCGCACCCGCACCTGGACCCCGAGAACAAGGTCGCCGTCGTCCACAACGGCATCGTCGACAACGCCGCCGAGCTGCGCGCCAAGCTGGAGGCCGAGGGCGTCGTCTTCGCGTCCGAGACCGACACCGAGGTGATCACCCACCTGATCGCCCGCTCCCAGGCCGACAGCCTGGAGGAGAAGGTCCGCGAGGCGCTCAAGGTCATCGAGGGCACCTACGGCATCGCCGTCATGCACGCCGACTTCGCCGACCGCATCGTCGTCGCCCGCAACGGCTCCCCGGTCATCCTCGGCATCGGCGAGAAGGAGATGCTCGTCGCCTCCGACGTGGCCGCCCTGATCGCGCACACCCGCCAGGTCGTGACCCTCAACGACGGCGAGATGGCCACCCTCAAGGCCGACGACTTCCGCACCTACACCACCAGCGGTACGACGACCACCGCCACCCCGGAGACCGTGGAGTGGGAGGCCGCCTCCTACGACATGGGCGGCCACGAGACCTACATGCACAAGGAGATCTCCGAGCAGCCCGACGCGGTCGACCGCGTGCTGCGCGGCCGGATCGACGACCGCTTCAACACCGTCCACCTGGGCGGCCTCAACCTGGACCCGCGCGAGGCGCGCGGCATCCGCCGGGTCAAGATCCTGGGCTGCGGCACCTCGTACCACGCGGGCCTGATCGGCGCCGGGCTCATCGAGAGCATGGCCCGCATCCCCGCCGACGCCGAGCCGGCCTCCGAGTTCCGCTACCGCAACCCGGTCGTGGACCCCGACACCCTCTACATCGCCGTCTCCCAGTCGGGTGAGACGTACGACGTGCTCGCGGCCGTCCAGGAGCTCAAGCGCAAGGGCGCCCGCGTCCTCGGCGTGGTCAACGTGGTCGGCTCCGCCATCGCCCGCGAGGCCGACGGCGGCGTGTACGTGCACGCCGGCCCCGAGGTCTGCGTCGTCTCCACCAAGTGCTTCACCAACACGGTGGTGGCCTTCGCGCTGCTCGCCGTGCACCTGGGCCGGATCCGGGACCTGTCGGTCACCGACGGCAAGCGGATCATCGACGGCCTGCGCAAGCTGCCGGCGCAGATCGAGGAGATCCTCAAGGGCGAGGAGGACATCAAGCGCCTCGCAGCCGAGTACGCCGACGCCAAGTCGATGATGTTCATCGGCCGGGTCCGCGGCTACCCGGTCGCCCTGGAGGCCTCCCTCAAGCTGAAGGAGATCTCCTACATCCACGCCGAGGCCTACCCGGCCTCCGAGCTGAAGCACGGCCCGCTCGCCCTGATCGAGCCGGCGATGCCGACGGTCGCGATCGTCCCGGACGACGACCTGCTGGAGAAGAACCGCGCGGCGCTGGAGGAGATCAAGGCCCGCAGCGGCCGGATCCTGGCCGTGGCCCACCGCGAGCAGGAGAAGGCCGACCACACCCTCCTCGTGCCCAAGAACGAGGACGAGCTGGACCCGATCCTGATGGGCATCCCGCTCCAGCTGCTGGCGTACCACACCGCCCTGGCCCTGGGCCGGGACATCGACAAGCCGCGCAACCTGGCGAAGTCCGTCACCGTCGAGTAGTCACCGCCGCGCGGCGATCGCCGCGCACGCGGACGCACCGCACGCGGAAGGGGTGCCACCGGAACTCCGGTGGCACCCCTTCGCGTTGCCGTGCGGTCCGGGCCCGTCAGCCCGCGGCGACCGCCCGCCCGGAGGCCCTGCCCAGTGCCATCGGCCAGCCGGCCAGCGCGGCCGTGGCCCCGTACCAGGCCAGCAGCCCGGACACGGCGGCGACCCAGCCGCCCGCCTTCGCCAGGCCGGCGCCGTCCACGAAGGCGCCTATCGCCAGCAGCAGCAGGGAGAGGGTCAGGAGGGCGTAGACGCCCTGCCCGAACAGTCCGCTCGACGCGGCCAGCGTCAGGGTCAGCGCGAGCATCGCGAAGAGGACCAGAAACGTTCCGGCTGCCTCTTCGGAGACCGAGGCGCCCGCGCCCTTGGCCCAGGTGAACCAGAAGACGCCGAGGCCCGCGAAGGCGGTGCCGTTGAACCCGTTGCCGCCGCGGTACTCCAGGAGGCCGAGGAGGAAGAGGGCCGCGCCGCCGACGTACATCGCGAGCGACACGGAGTTGGCGGCGGTCACACCGGAGAGGACACCCGTGTGGCCGATACCGAACGCGAGAAGGGTGAGACCCAGGGCGATGTTCCCCAGGGTCGAAGTCGAGGCCGTGCTTCCCGCAGAGACACCATTGTCCACGGCGGGCTCCCTTCGATCTGCAGTTGTTTGCTGCGTCCCAGCAGCATTTATCTACCCTTTACAAGGGGGTTCACAACCGCACAACCGACGTACAGAGGGTTACGGAATGACAACAACGGGTCGCTGCGCCCGCTTGGCGAGCCGCCCCGCGACCGAGCCGAAGATCCGGCCGACGATCCCGTGCGTGGAACCCACCACGATGGCGTCCGCCGAGTACTCCCGGCCGACCTCCTCCAGCTCGTGGCAGATGTCACCGCCGCGCTCGACGAGGATCCAGGGCACCTCGGACAGGTAGTCCGCGCACGCCAGCTCCAGGCCGAGCACCTCGGTGCGGTGGTCGGGGACGTCCACGAAGACGGGCGGCTCGCAGCCGGCCCACACCGTGGTGGGCAGCCGGTTGGCCACGTGGACGATGATCAGACCGGAACCGGAGCGCCGGGCCATGCCGATCGCATAGGCCAGCGCGCGCTCACTGGACGTGGAGCCGTCGAAGCCCACCACCACACCGTGGCGGAAGGCCGGGTCGCAGGGGTGACGCGTCTGTTCCACCGCGCGCAGGTCGCTCGATACGGAATCGGCGAGGTGCTTGCGCTTGCGGTCCGCGGGTTCGGAGAATTCGTGACCGGCCATGGATGTCTCGGGGAAGAGTCCTCGGGGGAAGCGACAGGGACGGTTTCGGCTACTCGGTTCTTCTGACGACGGGGACCCGGGTCGCGAGCGTTTTTGACGACGCAGCGTGACCGGGCTCTGTCCTGGAAGCATCTTTCCAAGCCCTTACCCACCAGGGTACGGCGACACTCCTGTCCTGCACAGGGCATGCCGCCCTTGGAGAGCGTCCCAGGGAGCATGCCGGAGCGCGAGCGCCTTGGCAATGGCAGCTGTCCCCTACAGCCAGTGACGAGAGACCCTTGCGCCACCCGTGCGCGCAGTGACCGAGGCCCGTACCGGGACGTTGGACAAGAGTCCGACCGTCCAGGAAGAGCCCGCAGGGAGTACGCCGTGCCCGGCCATCCGGTTCACCCCGTCCAGCCCGTCCAGCCCGCTCCGATGACGCGGTCCGCCCGGTCCGCCCGCTCCGCGCCGTCCTCCGCGCGCGCTCCGCTTCACCCGTCCGTGCAGTCCGCCGGACGGGTCCACGACGACCCGGCGGGTGACGTGGTGCGCTGGGCCGCCTTCAGCTGCCTGCTCGTACCGGTCGTCCTGGTGGTCTACGGGACCTCGTACGGCGGGGCCGCCGTGGCGACCCTGGGGCTGGCCGCCGTCACGGCCGCCTGCCGGGTGCTGCTGCGGTACTCGGAGAAGACGGAGCGGGCCGCGGCCCGGGTGCTGTCGGAGGATCCGCTTCCGTCCGGCCACCGCGGTCGGCACTCCCGCACCGGGGCCGGTTCGCACCGCGGCTGCCACGGTTCCGGCGGCACTTCCCCTCACGACTGACCGGTTCGCACGTACACACCCGGTTGTTTTCAGCCAACTTCCGGACCCTGTGCTTCCCTTGCCGGAATGTCCCCCCACCCCCTCGACCACCAGCGACTATGGGCGACAGGGGACGATTCGACCCCATGAGTACTGGCCACGGCCGGATCGCGGGCTTCCCCGTCGGGTAGCGGAGTGGAACGCTTCCTGATCGAATGCTTTTCGCCAAGTTGCCAAGTCGACATAGCGCTGCGTGCTGAACTTGTCACGCCGACACCACGGGACGCAGTAGATTCGATCATGTATTTACGGCGGGGGATCCACGTGCAAGGCCGAGGGGAAACGTGCAGGTGCGACCAGACCAAGGAGTCGCGACACCCAAGGGGGGCTTAGCGCCATGAGCCAGGATTCCACCGCCGCTGTCGTCGCAGACGCGGGCCGGAAGCTCGCGGGGCGTCGCCGCAGGGAGATCGTCGCCGTGCTGCTGTTCAGCGGCGGGCCGATCTTCGAGAGTTCCATTCCGCTGTCCGTGTTCGGGATCGACCGGCAGGACGCGGGAGTTCCACGCTACCGACTGCTCGTGTGCGCCGGGGAGGACGGTCCGCTGCGGACCACCGGCGGACTCGAACTGACCGCGCCGTACGGGTTGGAGGCGATCGCCCGGGCAGGCACGGTCGTCGTCCCGGCCTGGCGCTCCATCACCTCCCCGCCGCCGCCGGAAGCGCTCGACGCGCTCCGCCTGGCGCACGAGGAGGGGGCCCGGATCGTCGGCCTGTGCACGGGAGCCTTCGTGCTCGCCGCCGCCGGGCTGCTGGACGGCCGGCCCGCGACGACGCACTGGATGTACGCGCCGACGCTGGCCAAGCGCTACCCGTCCGTCCACGTTGATCCGCGCGAGCTGTTCGTCGACGACGGCGACGTGCTCACGTCCGCGGGCACCGCGGCCGGAATCGACCTGTGCCTGCACATCGTGCGCACCGACCACGGCAGCGAGGCGGCCGGGGCCCTGGCCCGCAGGCTCGTCGTCCCGCCGCGCCGCACCGGCGGCCAGGAGCGCTACCTCGACCGGTCGCTGCCCGAGGAGATCGGCGCCGACCCGCTCGCCGAGGTCGTCGCCTGGGCACTGGAACACCTCCACGAGCAGTTCGACGTGGAGACGCTGGCCGCCCGCGCCTACATGAGCAGGCGCACCTTCGACCGGCGGTTCCGCTCGCTCACCGGCAGCGCGCCGCTCCAGTGGCTGATCACCCAGCGGGTGCTCCAGGCACAGCGGCTCCTGGAGACCTCCGACTACTCCGTCGACGAGGTCGCCGGACGCTGCGGCTTCCGGTCGCCGGTCGCCCTGCGCGGCCACTTCCGGCGGCAGCTGGGGTCCTCCCCGGCCGCCTACCGCTCCGCCTACCGTGCGCGCCGGCCGCAGGCCGACGTGTCCCCGGTGTCGGAGATGCAGGGCTCGCCGGTGCCGCACCAGCGCACCCCGCAGCCCCAGCGGGCCGCGGCGGCCCTGGCCGCCTCCGGTCCGAGCGTGACCGAGCTGTACGCCCCGAGCCGGGTGCTGCGCGAACACGCGTAGCCGTCCCCGCACGAGTGAGGAGGTCCCCCGCACCGGCAGAGCACCGGTGCGGGGGACCTTCGGCATAAGGTGGTGCGCATGAACGATCGCATGGTGTGGATCGACTGCGAGATGACCGGGCTCTCGCTGACGGACGACGCACTTATCGAGGTGGCCGCACTGGTCACCGACTCGGAACTCAACGTGCTCGGCGAAGGCGTGGACATCGTGATCCGCCCGCCGGACGCCTCCCTGGAGACCATGCCGGACGTGGTGCGCGAGATGCACACCGCCTCGGGCCTGCTCGACGAGCTGGCCGCCGGCACCACCCTGGCCGACGCCGAGGCGCAGGTCCTGGCCTACGTGCGGGAGCACGTGAAGGAGCCGCGCAAGGCCCCGCTGTGCGGGAACTCCGTCGGCACCGACCGCGGGTTCCTCGCGCGCGACATGCCCGCGCTGGAGGGCCACCTGCACTACCGCATCGTGGACGTGTCCTCGGTGAAGGAGCTGGCGCGCCGCTGGTACCCGCGCGCTTACTTCAACAGCCCGCCGAAGAACGGCAACCACCGGGCGCTCGCGGACATCAAGGAGTCCATCGCCGAGCTGCGCTACTACCGGGAGGCGGTCTTCGTGCCGCAGCCCGGACCCGACTCGGACACCGCCCGCACCATCGCCGCCAAGCACGTGGTGCCCGGCGAGTAGACCCTCCGGAGGGGGGCGCGGGGGAAAGGTGGAGCGAGCACCCTCCCGGACCCTGTACCCTTTTCTTCGGCCGGTCGTTCTGCGACCGGACATGGTGGGTGTAGCTCAGCTGGTAGAGCACCTGGTTGTGGTCCAGGTGGCCGCGGGTTCAAGTCCCGTCACTCACCCTGAAGGAAGGCCCCGGTACGCGGAAGCGGACCGGGGCCTTCTGCATGCCCCGCCGCCACCCG
This sequence comes from Streptomyces sp. NPDC090077, assembly GCF_044747545.1. Lineage (NCBI taxonomy): Bacteria > Bacillati > Actinomycetota > Actinomycetes > Kitasatosporales > Streptomycetaceae > Streptomyces > Streptomyces sp. NPDC090077. The sequence goes on along the minus strand of NZ_JBIVEG010000010.1, from coordinate 132,800 downwards.
CACGGGGCCTACGTCGACCCGCGGACGATCAGCTCCGTCGGCAGGACGACCTCCTCCCGCTCCGCGCCGCCCCCGCCCGATATCCGGGCCAGCAGGAGCCGCGCCATGGTCCGGCCCAGCTCCTCCGCCGGCGGCCGCACGCTGGTCAGCGGCGGGTCCATGTGGCGGGCCAGCGCCGAGTCGCCGAAGCCCACCAGCGCCACGTCCTGCGGCACCCGCCGCCCGGCCGCGCGCAGCTCCCGCCGGGCGCCCGCCGCCAGCAGGTCGGAAGCGGCGAAGACGGCGTCCAGGGCGGGCCGGCGCTCCAGCAGCTCCCGCATGGCCCGCCGGCCCCCGTCCTCACCCGGCCCCCCGCACGCGACGAGCCGCTCGTCCGGCGGGTGCCCGGCGGCGGCCAGGGCCCGCCGGTAGCCCTCCAGGCGGCGCCCGGCCCCCTCGTCCCCGGGCGGGCCCGCGATGGCGGCTATCGTCCGCCGACCCCGTGCCAGCAAGTGGCGCACCGCCTCGCCAGCACCCCCCAGGTGGTCGCAGTCCACGCTCGGCAGCGTCCCGCCGGCCGCCCCGCGCCCGCCGGCCACCGCCGGAATCCCCGGCGGCGGCTCCACACCGCCCGCCGCCGGCAGCAGCACCCCGTCGACCCGCTGCCCGGACAGCGCCGGCACCCCGCCCCCGAGGGCGAGGACCAGCTCCACCCCGGCCCCGGCCAGCGCCTCGGCGGCCCCGCGCAGCACCCCGGCGAAGCAGGGTTCCGTCAGGAAGGGGGACTGCGGCTCGGGCAGCACCAGGGCCACCGCCCCGGCCCGGTCGGCGGCCAGCGCCCGGGCCGCCCGGTCGGGGACGTACCCCAGCTCGGCGACGGCGGCCTCCACCGCCGCCCGGGTGCGCTCGCTGACCCCCGGGGAGCCGTTGACCACCCGGGAGACGGTGCCGCGCCCCACCCCGGCCCGCAGGGCGACCTCCTCCAGGGTCGGCCGTCCCCGCCCGCGCCCGTGACCGTTCATGGCTGCCTCCCGCTGCGAATCTACCGCTTGGGGAGGCCCGGACCGCTCCCGTTCCCGGGGGCTTCCGAAGCGGGCGTTCCGCGGATAACGTCCCGGCCGACGGGCAACGGTGCGCGCCGGAGAAACGGGAGGGTCGGCGTGCGGCTGGAGGTTGCCCCCATGTCCCCTTCCACCGCGTCCCGGCCCACGGCCGGGGCGGCCCCCGCGGGGTTCCGCGGAGTGTTCGCCCTCGGCGGCCCCGCGCTGCCCGTCCACGCGTTCCTGGCCCGGCTGCCCGCCGCGCTCTGCCCCATCGGAACGCTGCTGCTCATCAACGACCGCGACGGCATCGGCGACGCCGGCGCCGTCGCCTCCGCCCTCTGGCTGGGCCAGGCCCTCGGCGGGCCGGTCATCGGGAGGCTGGCCGACCGCAAGGGGCACCGCCCGGTGCTGCTCGTCGCCTGCGCCGCGAACGCCGCCGTGCTGTGCGCCCTGGTCGCCGCCGTCCTGGCCGGGCTGCCGCTGGCCGCCCGGATGGCGCTGGCCGTCGCGGCCGGGCTGACGGTCCCGCAGGTCGGCCCGCTGGCGCGGGCCCGCTGGGCGCGGCTGGCCGGGGAGGACCGGGCCCTGCTGGGCTCCGCGCTGTCCTTCGACACCACCCTCGACGAGGTGGGCTTCGTGGTGGGGCCCGCGCTGGCCGGGATCCTCGCCGTGACCGTGCACCCGGCCTCGGCGCTGGTGCTGGCCGCGGCCCTGATCCTGGTGTCGGGGACGCTGTTCGCCCTGCACCCGAGCGCGCCCGGACCTGTCGCGGCGGCGGGCGCGCGGACCGGCGTACGGCTGTGGTCGCCCGGGCTGGCCCTGCTGTTCGCGATGGCCGTGCTCCAGGGGGCCGCGTTCAGCGGGGCCAACACGGGGGTCAACGCGCTTGCGGGCTCGCTCGGCGAGGGCGGCGCGGCCGGACTGGTCTGGGCCGGGATGGCGGTGACCAGCTCGATCGCCGGCCTGGTGACCGTGGCCCGGCCGGGGCGCGCGGACCTGCCGGTGCGGCTGCGGTGGACGGTCGGGGTCCAGGCACTGCTGACCCTGCCGCTGCTCGCGGTGTCGGGGCTGTGGGGCGCGGCGGCGGCCGTCGCCGGGATCGGGCTGGCCGTGGCCCCGCACCTGATCGCGCTGTTCGGTCTGGTCGAGCGGACCGGCCCGGCGGAGCGGATGGGGGAGGCCATGACGGTGCTGGGCAGCGGTCTGATCGTCGGTCAGGCCCTCGCCGCGGCGGTGGCCGGGCCGCTGGCCGCCGCGTACGGGTACCGGGCGGCGTTCGCCGTGTCGTGCGCGGCGGTGGCCGCGTCGGCGGTACTGGGACTGGCGGCGGCGGGGCGGGTCCGGTTCGGGCCGGCGGGCGCGGGCGGTCCTACGGGGACGTCCGCATCTCGGCCAGACCCCGCGCCAGGTCTTCCGCGTTCATGACCGGGGCCACCTCCAGTTCCGCGTTGAACTGGAGGAAGAGGTCCTCCATGAGCGGCGGCAGCTGCGCGCTGTCCTGGAGGTCGAAGACGATCCAGCAGGAGCGCACGCCCTCGTGGAGTCCGAAGTAGGCGGCTTCCGGCTTCACCTTGTCCATCAGGTTCCTGAAGGCCTGGGGCAGGGCCCCGGTCGTGATGCCCTCGTTGCTGGCGGCCGTGTCCATGTGGGCCCTGAGCATGACTCTCATGCGCGGCTCCTTCCGTCACGGCCACCCTCGGCCCGGTACGGGGGCGCGGCAACTCGTGCGCCCCCGTCCGGCGGAGCGGGACCACGGTCAGGCGGAGGGGCCGGCCGTCTGGATGTGGAAGTTGAACTCCGAGTGCCCCAGGGCGCCCATCACGCGCAGCCACACCGGCAGCAGCATCTCGGTGCCGCGGGCGGTCTCGATGCCGCCGAGGTCGAGGATGGCGCGATCCGGCCAGCCGAAGGAGTTCAGCAGGGCGTGGACGGTCTTCTTGGCGTCGGCGTCCTCGCCGGAGAGGAAGACGGTGTGCTCGCCCGGCACCCGTGCCGGGTCGACCATGATCTGGCAGTTCATGGTGTTGAGGGTCTTGACCACGCGCAGCCGCGGGTGGGTCCGCTGGATCAGCTCGCCGAGGCTGTCGTCGTTGGCCGGGTCCAGGACGGGCGGGAAGCCCTGCGAGAAGTCCAGCGGGTTCGCGATGTCGATCAGGACCTTGCCGTCCAGGTCGGCGGGGTCCGCCTCCCCGAGGGCGTCGACGCTGACCCGGCCGCCCGTGGCGTTGACGAGGACCTCGCCGTCCCGCGCGGCCTGCGGGAAGCCCGCGAGGCCGATCGAGGGGTGGTCCGCCTGCCAGGCGGCGTACTCGGCGCGGGCGAGGGTGGATCCGGGGTCGCGGGTGCCGATGACCACGTCGTGGCCCAGGGAGGCCAGCCGGGCGGCCACCGTACGGCCGACGACGCCGGTGCCGAGAACTGCGTAACGCATGCGGATGTCCCATCAGGATCGGTTCTGCACGGGCCGGGCGCGGGATGCGGCCGCGCGGGGACCGGCGTGTACCGGCCCCCAACTGGCGCGATCCGTACGGTATTCCACGGCACGGCGGAACGTATCGCTCCAAGATCCCGGGTGTGCGGGACCCCGCCGCGGGTCGCCACGCGGGCGGCGCGGGCGGGCGGCGCGCCCGCGTCAGGCGCCGCGGCGCTTGCGGCGGGCGCGGCGGGAGCGCGCGCCGCGCTCGCCGGTGCGGGCCCGGTCGTCCAGCGCGATCCACACCCGCACCTCGGTCCCGCCGAGCACCGAGCGTCCGATCCGCACGTCGCCGCCGGTGGACTCGGCGACCCGCCGCACGATGTCCAGGCCCAGCCCCGTCGAACCGTCCCGGGCCCCGTCGTTGCCGCGGCGCAGGGCGGCGTCCGGGTCGGCGATGCCGGGGCCGCCGTCCGAGACGAGGACGATGACGGCGTCCCCGGCGTCGTGCACGTCCACCGCGAAGGGGGTGGCCTCCGGGGTGTGCCGGAAGACGTTGCCCAGCATGGCGTCGAGGGCGGCCGCCAGCTCGGGGCGGGCCACCGGGATCCGCACGGTGCGGTCCACGCCCGCGAGCCGGACCTCGCGGCCCTCGTCCTCCGCCAGCGCCGACCAGAAGGCCATCCGGTCGCGGATCACCTCGGAGGCGTCGCAGCCGGCGGTGGCGGTGCTGGCGGGCGGGCGCTGCTCGCGGGCGGTGCGGATGATGGTGTCGACCTCCCGTTCCAGCTGCTCCACCGCCGCCCGGGTGTGCTCGGCGGCCGGACCGTCGCCGAGGGAGGCCGCGTTGAGGCGCAGCACGGTCAGGGGGGTGCGCAGCCGGTGCGAGAGGTCGGCGGCGAGTTCCCGCTCGTTGGCGAGGAGTTCCACGACCTGGTCCGCCATCGAGTTGAACGCGACGGCGGCCGAGCGGAGTTCCTTGGGGCCGTCCTCCGGCACCCGTGCCCCGAGCCGGCCCTCCCCCAGCTGGTGCGCGGCGTCCGCGAGCCGTTCGGCGGGGCGCACGAGGCGGGCGCCGAGCCGGTCCGCGACGGCCACCGAGCCGATGACGAGGGCGAGTCCGACGCCGCCGAGGATCAGCCAGGCGGTGGTGACCCCGTTGCTGACCTCGGCCTCCGGCACGTAGATCTCGATGACGGCGATGTCCCCGGAGCCGAGGGCGATGGGCTGGAGCAGTGCCGAACCCCCGCCGGGGACACCGGCGGTGGTCGCCCGCCCGAGGGAGCGGGTCTCGGCCACCGCGTGCGCCCCGGCGCGGCCTTCGCCGATGTCCACCGCGGCGGCGCCCCCGATCGCGGGCACGTGCACGGCCATCCGCCCGGCGGCGCCCATCTCGGTGGACTCCACGGCCCGGCGCAGCTGTGCGGGGTCGGTGGTGACGGTCAGGGTCGGCCCCATGGTGGCGGCCTGCCGCTCGGCGTTGGAGAAGGCCCGGTCGCTGGCCATCTCCCGGACCACCATCGCCAGCGGCACCGCGAAGGCCAGCACCACCATGGCCGTGACCGCGAGGCACACCTTGACCAGCGCCCACCTCACGGCGTCCACCTCCCGGCGGTCCGTCTCCCGGCGGTCCGTCTCACAGCGGCGGCTCCAGCTTCACGCCGACCCCGCGCAGGGTGTGCAGGTAGCGGGGCCGGGCGGCGGTCTCGCCGAGCTTGCGGCGCAGCCAGGACAGGTGCACGTCTATGGTCTGGTCGTCGCCGTACGACTGCTGCCAGACCTCGGCGAGCAGCTCCCGCCGGGCCACGACCACCCCGGGTCGTCCGGCGAGGAAGGCCAGCAGGTCGAACTCCCGCCGGGTGAGGTCGAGTACGGCACCGTCGAGCTCGGCCTGGCGGCGCAGCGGGTCGATGGCGAGCCCGCCGACGCGCAGGACGCGCGAGGGCGGCTCGGCGCCCGCGGCGGCGCGGGCGCGGCGCAGGACGGCGGCCATCCGGGCGGAGAGGTGCTCGACGGAAAAGGGCTTCGTCAGGTAGTCGTCGGCGCCGTCGTTGAGGAGCCGGACGATCTCGGCCTCGTCGTCGCGGGCGGTGGCGATGATGACCGGTACGTCGGTGATGCCGCGGAGCATCTTGAGCGCCTCGGACCCGTCGAGGTCGGGCAGTCCGAGGTCGAGGATGACCACGTCGAAGCGGTGGTGGGCGACTTCGCGCAGGGCCTCCAGGGCCGTGCCGACGCTCCGCACGGTGTGGGAGGCCTCGGTCAGGTGCCGGATGAGGGCGGAACGTACGAACTGGTCGTCCTCGACCACGAGCACACTAGCCATGGCCGCACCGTAGTCCATCCGGGGGACCCGGGGAGGTGCGGGGACGGCCTTGTGACGTGTGGTGCAGTATGTGCCCTGATGCGACGAGGACCTGTACATGCCATGGCCTGGGTGCTGGCGACCGCGGCCGCCGTGACCCTGTCGTGGTGGGGCGTGCACACGGTCATGTCCGGGACGGCCTACGATCCCCCGCGCGCGGTGCCGCTGACGGCCAGGGCCCCGGAGGCCGCGCCGCCGTCCCCCTCCGCCGGGGGGACCGGTCCGGCGCCGGCGCCCTCGGACCCGTCGTCCGCGTCGCCGTCCGCGTCGCCGTCGCCGTCCGCGTCCGCGGCGGCCGGCGCTTCCCCCTCCCCGCCCGCGAAGCCGAAGCAGGCGCCGGCGCCCGGCCAGCGCCCGTACCCGGAGGGCGGCCAGGGCGGCGGGTCCGGCACGGTGAAGAGCTACGCGGTGTCGGGCGGCCGGGTCGTCTTCGACCTCGGGGCCGCCTCGGCCGCGCTGGTCTCGGCGACCCCGGACGCGGGCTGGCGGATGCAGGTGTGGAAGCAGGACTTCTGGATCCGGGTGACCTTCACCCAGGGCAGCCGCGAGGTGTCGGTGTTCTGCACCTGGCACGACCACCCGCCGGTGGTGGAGACGGTCGACCCGTGAGGCCCCGGCCGGCCGGGGCCGGCGCAAGGCCGGGTCAGCGGAAGACCGAGGGCGGCGGCTGCGGGGAGGCGGTGGCGGTGGCGTCCCGCACCGGGGCGGCGCCGCCGGTGAAGTCGGCCAGGGCGCGGCCGTGTTCGACCCGGCCGGGGTGGGGGTCGCTCGCCACGCGGCGGGTGAACTCCGCCACGGGCAGCGGGCGGTCGGAGGCCACGAGCACCGCATTGCCGAAACGTTTCCCCCGCCAGACGACGGGATCCGCCGCCAACGCCAGCTCCGCGAACCGCGAGGCGGCCGTCGCGACCTGGCCCCGCAGGTGCGCCAGCGGCGGGCCGTCCGCCAGGTTGGCCACGTACCACCCGGTGGGCGAGAGCGCCCGGCGCACGTCGTCCAGGAACTCCACGCTGGTCAGGTGGGCCGGGGTGCGCGCCCCGCTGAACACGTCCGCTATCACCAGGTCCGCCCAGCCGTCCGGCACCTTCGCGAGCCCCGCCCGCGCGTCCACGGCCCGTACGCGGACCCGCGCCTGCGGGTCCAGCGGCAGGTGTTCCCGAACGAAGGCCACCAGGGCCCCGTCGATCTCCACCACCTGCTGCGTGGAGCGGGGGCGCGCGGCGGCCGTGTAGCGGGCCAGGGTGAAGGCGCCGCCGCCCAGGTGCACCACGTTCAGGGGCTGCCGGGCGGGCGCCGAAAGGTCGATCAGGTGGCCGATCCGGCGCTGGTAGGCGAAGTCCAGGTACCCGGGGTCGTCCAGGTCCACGTGGGACTGCGGGGCGCCGTCGATCAGCAGGGTCCAGGCGCGGGAGCGCTCGCGGTCCGGTGCCAGCTCGGCCAGACCGCCGCCCACCTGCCCGGCGACCGGTCCGGCGTCCGCTATCGCGCCGCCCCTGCTGCCCCTGCTGCCCTTGCTCTTGCCTGCCACGCCCCCATTATCGCTGGCCAGGGCATCACCGACAGTTGTCGGCCGCCTCGATGAGCCGGGCCGCCTCGCCCAGGGCCGCGCGCAGCACCTCGGGGTCCGTGACCGGCCCCACCGCCTCGGGGGGCAGCAGCCAGCCCGTACCGCCCGCCGTGGGCGCGGCGGCGAGGTCGCCGAAGCGCATGCCGCGCCCGTTGGTCTGCGTACAGGCACTGCCGGGCAGGTCCCAGGCGTCGGCGGTGCCGGGCGGGACGAGGAAGCCGAGGGTGTCGCCGGAGCCGTCGTGCAGCACCGGACCGACCCCGGGGGCGAGGCCCGCGCCGCGGCGGATGATGTCCACCGCCTCCAGGCCCTGACGGGCGGGCACGGTCACCAGGTCCGGGGCCGGGGAGGTCGCGCCGGGTCCGGGCGCGGTGTTCGTTCCGATGCCGTCCATGCCGACCTCCACCAAGGGGAACCCCTCCTCGATCCGTATCCGCATGGGTTCAACGCACGGAAGCGTCAACGGGTGCGGCGGCAAGACGCCGCAAAGGATGGCAGTTCATGGCGGATCGCGGGTGAGATATCCGTTTTGTAGCCAAACACCGCGTGGAGCGCCCACCACTGGCGGTACGTTCATGCGCGCCGGAGCCCTGACTCCGGAACGAGCCCGACAGGGACCGACAGGGATCGGCACGGATCGGCAGGGGGTCCTGCGGGACACCTTGGGATCGTCCAGAGAGGCACACGTCCATGACGGCGTCCCCCCACTCACCCAACACCTCCTTCCGCCGGCTGCGCGGAGCGCACTCCCCCGCCGAGTTCGCGGCCATGGTCCGCCGCGCGGCCCGGGAGATCGGCGAAACGGTTTCCTGCGACGCCCGCTACATCGGCCGGGTCGAATCGGGCGAGATCCGCTGCCCCAACTACGCCTACGAGCGGGTCTTCCTCCAGATGTTCCCCGGCCGCACCCTGGCCGACCTCGGCTTCTCCCCGCGCGAGGCGGTGCGCGGCCGGGGGGCCCAGCGCACCCTGCCGGCGCCGCCCGTCTCCACCCATCCCGTCCAGCGTTCCAAGGAGAGCGACGTGCTGCGCCGCGCGTTCATGACCGGCGGCTCCGCGACCGTGGCGGCCGCGACCCTCAGCCTCACCCTGCTCGGCGACACCCGCCGGCTCCCCTCCCGCGCCGGGGAGGCCGAGGCCGCCGCGGTCGAGGACGCGGTGCGCCAGATCCGGCTGCTGGACGACCGGCACGGCGCCGACGCCCTCTACCGGCGGGCGGCGCAGCCCCTGAAGACCGCGTACGCCCTCCTCGACGCGGGGGCCACCCGGCAGTCCACCGAGGACCGGCTGCACGCGGGGGCCGGGGAGCTGGCCGTCTCGGTGGGCTGGCTGGCCCACGACTCGGGCCGCTTCGAGGACGCCCGTTCGCACTACGCCGAGGCCCTGGCCACCGCCCGGGTCTCGGGCAACGCCGCGCTGGAGGCGCACGCGTTCAGCAACATGGCCTTCCTCGCCCGGGACCGCGGCCGCCACCGCGAGGCGGTACGGGCCGCCCAGGCGGGCCGGCGCGCGGCCCGCCCGCTGGGCTCGCCCCGGCTGCTGGCGCTGCTGGCCCTGCGGGAGGCGGGCGGCTGGGCCGGGCTCGGGGACCGCAGGGCCTGCGAGGAGTCCCTGACACGGGCGCACGCCGACTTCGCGCGGGGCGCGTCGGCCGAGGACCCGGAGTGGATGTCCTTCTTCGGCGAGGCCGAACTGGAGTCGCTGGAGTCCCGCTGCTGGGCCGCCCTCGGGGAGCACGCCCGCGCGGCCCGGCACGCCCGGCGCGCCGCCGACCTCCAGGACCCGCACTTCGCGCGGAACGTCGCCCTCTACACGGCGGAGCTCGCCGACGACCTCGCCCGGGCCGGCGCGCCCGACGAGGCCGCCTGGGCCGGCGGCCGGGTGCTGGACCTGCTGGCCGAGGTCCACTCGACCCGGGTCCGGTCGATGCTGGCGGGCACGGCCCGCACCCTGGTCCCGCACCAGCGCTCCCCGCGCGTCGGCGCCTTCCTGACCCGGCACGCGGAGGCGTAGCGCGCCGCGGGCGGTCGGACCGGGCGGGCCCGGCCGTGCGCGCGGCACCCCGCGCCCTGGAGGGCTGACCCGGCCGGGTCAGCCCTCCAGGTGGCCCGTGTCGTTCCAGCGCTCCAGGGCGGGGGCCCCGTACGCCCAGCCCAGGACCGACAGGGACGTGGGCTCCAGGCGGATGCGGGCCCCGAAGGAGGCCTCGAAGCCGAGCCAGCGGGCGGCCAGGGTGCGCAGGATGTGGCCGTGGGCGAAGACGAGGACGTCGCGCTCCGCCGAGCGGGCCCAGGCCACGACCTCGTCGGCACGGGCCGCCACGTCGGCGACGGACTCGCCGCCGGGGACCCCGTCGCGCCAGATCAGCCAGCCGGGCCGGACCGCCTGGATCTCGGCCGGGGTCATGCCCTCGTAGTCGCCGTAGTCCCACTCCATGAGGGCGTCCCACGGATCGGCCTGGGCCCCGAAGCCGGCCAGGTCGCAGCTCTCGCTCGCGCGGACCAGCGGGCTGGTGCGCACCTCCAGGCCGCGCAGGCTCGCCCAGGGCTCCCGGGCCAGGCGCTCACCGAGGCGCTTCGCCCCCAGCCTGCCCTCCTCCAGCAGCGGCACGTCCGTGCGTCCCGTGTGCTTGCCGAGCAGGGACCATGCCGTCTGGCCGTGGCGGGCCAGCAGGATGCGGGGGGCCATCTGTGTTTCTCCCGGTCCGTGGGGGTTCAGCGTCCGTCCATCATCCCCGACGCCGGCGGAAGGCGTGCCGCCCGGAGGGGGGTGGCAGAACTGGGCGTTTCCGCCGTATGACCACGATTGTCAGTGGCGGATGGGACACTTCCGCCCGTGAGCTCCTACCCGCCCGACGGCCCGCCCCAGACGACACTGCGGCAACGGCTCGCCGACCTGCGCGGCCCCGCCGTGCCGCCCCGCCCGCTCGACGCGCGGGCGCTCGCCGCCCTCGCCGCCAACCCCGGCTGCGGCAGACGGGCCCTGCTCGACGGCGCCGGGGTGGACAAGACCGCGCTCGCGGCCGCACTGGGCTCCCCCGCCGCCTTCGGGCAGTCGCAGTTCGCGATCGTCCGCGGCAACTCCTTCGAGGCCCGGGTCAAGGGCGACGGCGGCCTGGAGCTGCTGCGGCTCACCCACGACCGCCTCGGCGGCGGGGCCGAGCCGCCCGGGCCCGACTCCCGGGTGCCGGACCTGACCGCCGCCGGGCCCGAGGGGCGCGCCGCCCGCACCGCGCTGGCCCTGCGGGAGGCCACCGCCGCGCGGACGTGGACGCTGCTGGACCATCCGATGCTGGCCCTGGAAGTGGCGGGCACCCCCGCGTACCTGGAGCCCGACGCCGTCGTGGTGCACCCCGACGGCCGCTGGACCGTGGTGGAGATCAAGTCGTTCCCGATGATCGACGGGGCCGCCGACGCCGCGAAGGTGGGGGCCGCCGCACGGCAGGCCGCCGTCTACGTGCTGGCCCTGGAGCAGACCGCCGGGAAGCTGGAGGGCGCCGAGGTCGGCCACCAGGTCCTGCTCGTCTGCCCGAAGGACTTCTCCAACCTGCCCACCGCCGCACTCGTGGACGTACGCCGGGAGCGGTCGGTGACCCGGCGCCAGCTGGAGCGGCTGACCCGGGTGGAGGAACTGGCCGACGGGCTCCCGCAGGGGCTGTGCTTCGACCCCGCCCGGCCCGCCGCCGAACTGACCGAGGCCGTCTCGGCCGTCTCCGCCGCCTACGCCCCCGAGTGCCTCGCCGCCTGCGAACTGGCCTTCCACTGCCGGGAGCGGGCCCGCGACGCGGGGGAACCGGCCGCGCTGGGCCGTGCCGTACGGGGGGAGCTGGGCGGCCTGACCACCGTCGGGGCGGCCCTCGCGGCGGCCGCCGGGGCGTGCTCCGGCGACGGGCCCGGCAACGGCCCCGGCGAGGGCCCCGGCGACGACCCCACCGCCGCCGCGCTGCGCCGCGCGGCCCGGCTGCGCGCCGAGGCCCTGGCCCTGGCCGCCGCCCGACCCCCGTACGAGGCCCCGGAGACCCCCGAATGCCCCTGCTGAGCACCCTGGCCCGGCTGGAGGCCGTCCGCGCGGGCCGCGCCCAGCCGCTCGCGACCGTGCGGCACCGCCACCTGAGCGCCGAGCCCCTGGTCTTCGTCCCGCTGACCACCGCCGGTGAGGCGGGGGCCCCGCTCGGGGCGATGGTGGGCACCGACCGGAACGAGCCGCGGATCTTCGTCATACCCCAGCCGCGCGACCGGGACCTGCGCTGGCGGTTCCTGGCCGACCTGGCCGCGCAGGTGATGGCGTACGTGGAGCCCTACACGGAGGCCGTCGAGCCGGCCGAGCGCACCGAGACCGACCCGGAGACCGGCAAGAAGGTCAAGGTCGAGGCCGAACTGTGCGTGGACGCCCCGCAGATCATCGTGCCGAGCCGGGCGGGCATCGAGTACGTGCGCCTGCTGGGCCGGTCCATGCGGTTCCGCCGGACCGCCGAGGAGGACCCGGAGAACCCGTACCCGGCACCCACCCGGGTGCCGCTGCTCGGCCGCTGGTTCACGCACCTCGCCGAACGCTCCCGCGTCCCCGGCTCCGCCATGCTGCTGTCCGCGACCGAACTGCTGGGCCGGCACTGGGCGACCGGCCAGAGCAACCTGGAGGACCAGCACCTCGGGGCGCTGCTGGGCTGGATCGACCCGCCGGAGGGCGTCTCGGGCGCCGAGTTCGCGCTGCGCGTGGAACTCGCGCGGGACGGGGAAGGCCAGTTGACCGTCCCGCCGGCCGGCCCGGCCACCGACCCGGCCTTCGACAACGGGCTGCTGGCCCCGGCGATCGCGAAGTACGACTCGGCACGCGCGGCCGACGCGGACGGCGGCGGGGACACCGCGCGCTTCGCCGAGCGCGCGGTCCGGCGGCTGGTCCTCGGCCAGATGGAGACCGCCTGGTGGCACACCTGGGCAGCGGTCGACCTGATGCGCACCCTGCCACCGGGCGAGCGCACCGAGGAACGCTGGACCCGCGACCGCTGGTCCTTCACCGGCCACCGCGACCGGGTACGGGCGGGCGAGCCGCCGCAGCCGCGCCGCGACGACGCGGTGACGGCGGCCCAGAAGCTGGCCACCCGCGAGACCGAACAGGTGCGCCTCGACGCGCAGGAGGCGCTGGACGACCCCCTCGTCATGGCGGGACGGCGGTTCGCGGGCGAGGCCTTCGCCGGCGAGGTCACCGAGGTGCTGACGGAGTGGACGGAGGGCAAGCGCCCCCGGCCGCGCCCGCTGGTGACGGTCGCCACCGAGGACCTGCCGCAGCTGGCGGACGGGGGCGGCGGGAAGGTGTACCGCTCGCTGGACGGGCGCCAGCAGGCCTTCGAGTTCGTACGGTACGAGGAGGACGGGCAGCTGGTGCTGCGCGTGCTCGACAAGATGGGCGCGGGCCGGGAGCCGGTACCGGGCTCGGTGCCGGAGAAGGGCGACCGGGACTGCTGGACCCTCTTCGAGCACGACGCGCGCGGCGGCCCGAAGCTGCCCGACCCGGAGCACACCCCGTGGACGCACGGCGGCCCGCCGGGCTCCTCGACCGCCCCCGCCCTGGACGCCGTGACCGACGAGGACCTCCTGTGACCACCGCCTTCGACCCGGGCGCGGCCGCCGACCGGGCCACCGCCGCGATCCTCCACGACACCCTGCACGGCACCGAACGGGGCGTGGTGGTGGACTCCCCGCCGGGGGCCGGCAAGTCGACGCTGGTGGTGCGGGCGGCCCGGGAACTGGCCGCCGCCGGACGCCGGCTGATGGTGGTCGCGCAGACCAACGCGCAGGTGGACGACCTGGTGCTGCGGCTCGCCGAGAAGGACCCGGAGCTGAAGGTGGGCCGGCTGCACAGCAGCGACGGCGACGCCTACGACCCGGCGCTGCGCGGGCTCCCCTCGGTCACCCTGTCCGCCAAGCCGGCGGACCTGGCCGAGTTGCCCGTCACCATCTCCACGGCCGCGAAGTGGGCGTACGTGAAGGCCGACGCGCCGTGGGAGCACGCGATCGTCGACGAGGCGTACCAGATGCGCTCGGACGCGCTGCTGGCCGTGGCCGGGCTGTTCGAGCGGGCGCTGTTCGTGGGCGACCCGGGGCAGCTGGACCCGTTCAGCGTGGTCGGCGCGGAGCAGTGGGCCGGACTGTCGTACGACCCTTCGGCGTCGGCGGTCTCCACCCTCCTCGCGCACAACCCGGGGCTGCCGCAGCACCGGCTGCCGGTGTCGTGGCGGCTCCCGGCGACGGCCGCGCCGCTGGTCTCGCGCGCCTTCTACCCCTACTCGCAGTTCCGCAGCGGCACCGGCCCCGGCGAGCGCCGTCTCGCGTACGGGGTCGCGGGCGACGGCTCGGGCCCGGACCGGGTGCTGGACGAGGCCGCCGCGTCGGGGTGGGGGCTGCTGGAGCTCCCCGCCCGGCACACCCCGCGCACGGACCCGGAGGCGGTGGCGGCGGTGGCCCTGGTCGTGCGCCGGGCACTGGACCGGGGCGCGGTGACCTCCGACGAACGCTCCCCGGCCCCCTCGCCCCTGACCCCGGACCGCATCGCCGTCGGCACCGCCCACCGCGACCAGGCGGCGGCCGTCCGCTCGGCGCTGGCCGCGCGGGGCGTCACGGGGGTCACGGTCGACACGGCGAACCGGCTCCAGGGCCGCGAGTACGACCTCACGGTGGTCCTGCACCCCCTGTCGGGCCGCCCCGACGCGACGGCGTTCCACCTGGAGACGGGCCGCCTGTGCGTCCTGGCCTCCCGGCACCGGCACGCCTGCGTGGTGGTGGCCCGGGCGGGGATAGCGGACCTCCTGGACGACCACCCGTCGACGGAGCCGGTCCAGCTGGGCGTGACCGTGAAGTTCCCGGACGGATGGGAGGCGAACCATTCGGTCCTGGCCCACCTCGCCGAACACCGCGTCCGCTGGCGGCCGTAGCGGCGGAAACCCGCGTGCCCCCGTGGGCGGGCCGTGCGAGGATCCGGGGCGGGCGGACCGGTATGGGGGACTCATGGGGCTCGACTACAGCTACGAGGTGTTCCTGCCCGCTCGGGGCGTTGCGGGGGCGCTGGCCGGGCTGCCCGCGCTGGCGCCGCCCCGGCGGGACGTGCCGCCGCTCGCGGTCACCCTGCCCGGCAGGGGCCGGGTCGACCTCCCGTACACGTCCTGGTTCAAGAGCGACCCGGTCGACTGTTCCGCGGGGGGCGACCTCCGCCTCGACCTCTCGGTCCTGTGCGGCCCCGACCCCGCGGTGGACGCGTACGCGGCGGAATCCCACCTCGAACCCGTGGGGCCGGGGCGGTTCGACATCGGCTACGTGTACCTCACCGTGCGGTTCGCGCCCGCCCTCCACCCCCGCCACGCCTCGCTGCAGTTCACGGCCGCCACCTCGCGGATGAGCCGCCTGTTCGAGGAGTCGGCGGGCATCAGGGAGGCCTTCACCGGCTTCACGGCCGCCGTCGGCGGGGTGTGCTGCCTGCTCGACACCGAGAGCGAGACCTCCCGGGTCCGCTGGCTGGACGGCGGGCCGGCCGACGAGACGGTCCCCGGGCCCCGCTTCCCCGGCTACCGGGAGCTCGTGGCGGCCTGGCCCGGCTGAGGCTACTGCTCGCCGAACAGCATCCACTTCTCCAGCGTCGCCAGCGGCGCGAAGCCGGCGCGGGCGTAGACCTCGTGCGCGTCGGCGGTGGCGAGCATGATGCGGCGCAGGCCGTACGGGGCCAGGTGGTCCTTCACCGCCCCGACGAGGGCGGCGCCGAGGCCCTTGCCGCGGGCGCCGGGGTCCACGTACACGTCGCAGAGCCAGGCGAAGGTGGCGAAGTCGGTGACGATGCGCGCGTAGCCGACCTGGGTGCCCGAAACGCTGTCGTACGCGCCGAAGTTGAGGGAGGAGGCGACCGCGCGGTCGTGGCTCTCGCGGCTGCGGCCGAGGGCCCAGTAGGCGTCCTCGGAGAGCCAGCGGTGGACCCGCTCGCCGTCGAGCCGGTCGGGGTCGGTGGAGATCTCGTAGCCGTCCATCGGGCCATCCAACAGCGTCCGCCACGGCCGGGCCAGCGGATATCAGCCGGAGGGACCCCAGCCGGGCGGCAGCAGGTCCCAGGAGTCGCGGCCGAGCCATTCGCCGAAGGTGACGGGCCGGCCGCCGCCCGCGTGGTCGAGGGAGAGCGGGACGATGCGGTCGCAGGTGGCGCGACCGTCCCACCACATCGTGCCGGCCAGCGGGCCGGAGACCGCCAGCAGGGTGGAGAAGCCGCAGCCGTGCTCCCGCAGGAGCATGGCTCCCGCCGTCTTGCGGTCCTCGAACTCCTGGCACTCCGCGTCCCAGGCGTTCCAGGCCGCCGTCATCGCGGCGGGGTCGTCGAAGTCCTCCTCCCGGGGTTCCGTGTCCCACAGCGCGTGGTCGGCCTCCGCGTAGGAGTCGGGGTGCGGGAAGGGCTCGGGCAGCAGCTCGCGGAGCAGGTGGTCGTCCCCGGGCCAGCGCCAGCCGTCCCCGGTGCGCACCACGCCGTACCCGGCGGTGTCCGGGCCGTGCAGGTAGGCGCGGTACTCGGCGGGGAAGCGCACGCCGAGCGCGCGCTCGGCGTCGGCCACTTCGGCCTCGGTCAGCGGCGGGCGCAGGGTGGCGGGTCGGTCCATGCGGGGATCGTACGACTAGTCCGTGCGGCCCTTGCGGGCGATGCCGAAGTGGCGGCGGAGGGTTTCGCCGGCGTCGGCGAGGGCGTTGAGCTGCTGCGGGGTGAGGACGTCGATCAGGTGCCGGCGTACGGATTCCACGTGCAGCGGGGCGGCCTCCGTGATGGTGTCCACGCCCTGGCCGGTGAGCACCACTTCGGCGCCGCGGCCGTCGCCGGGGACCTCCTCGCGACGGACGAGGCCGCGCTGCTGCATGCGGCTGATCTGGTGGGAGAGGCGGCTGCGCGACCACTGCATCAGTACGGCGAGGGCGCTGATCCGCATGCGGTGGCCCTCGGTCGAGCCGAGTGCGGACAGGACGTCGTAGTCGGCTTCGGAGAGCGCGCTGTCCAGGTTGAGGTCGCGTGCGATCTCCGCGTCGACGAGGGGGAACATCCGGCGCCACGCGTACCAGGCGTGCTGCTCGGACTCGGTGAGCCAGCGGGGGTGGGCCGGCTCGGGCGCGTCGGTCATGGGGGCACCCTACCCAGTTGGGTGACACATCAACAATGTAGTTGACATATCACGCAGCAGCGATTTCCCTGGGTGACACGTCAACAACCAGACTGCGGCCAGCACACCGCACCTGAACACAAAGGGAGTTCACGCCATGACCCGACTGCTCGTCATCTCCGCCGCCACCCGCCCCACCTCCTCCGGCCGCCCGCTCGCCGCGTGGGTCGCCGGCCAGGCCCGCGGCCACGGCGCCTTCGAGGTCACCCCGGTGGACCTCGCGGAGCTCGCGCTGCCCTTCCTGGACGAGCCGGAGTACGCCTCCAGCGGCAACTACGCCCACCAGCACACCCGGGACTGGAGCGCGCTCGTCGACTCCGCCGACGCGTTCGTGTTCGTCCTGCCGATGTACAACGGCGGCTTCACCGCCCCGTTCAAGAACGCCGTGGACTTCCTCTACCGCGAGTGGCAGGGCAAGCCGGTCGGCCTGGTCAGCTACAGCGCCGGCGGCTCCGGCGGCGCCCCGGCCGCCCGGATGCTGCTGCCGGTGCTCACCCAGCTCGGCATGCTGCCCGCCGAGCGCTCGGTGGCGATCGCCGGCATCAACGGCCTGATCGGGGCCGAGGGCTTCGGGGCACCGGAGGGTCTGACCGGCGAGCTCGCGGGCGTCCTGGACGACGTCGCGGCGCTGGCGAAGGAGCCCACCGCGGCCTGAGGTCCGGCCCCCTTGCGCGGCATTGGACAATGGAGGGTGGCCCAGGATCCGGAGCGCAGCAGGAGGACACGCATGGCAGAGCCCGAGCGGACCGAGCGGAGGCAGCGGCCGGCGCCGCTGCTCTTCGAGCCCTCGGAGGCGGCCACGGACCCCGAGCACTTCTTCGACCTGGAGTCGATCGAGGACCCGCGGGAGCTGCTGGCCCGGGCCACCGAGCTGGTGCTGGCGTTCCGGGCCGCGCAGGACCGGGCGGTGGAGTTCCAGGCCTTGGCGGCGGCGCAGCTGGCGGACCCGCGACGGTTCGACCGGCTCCCGCCGGAGGCCGTCGCGGCGATCGCGGAGTGGACCGAGGACTACGCCCGCAAGATGATCGAGTTCGGCGAGGACCTCCAGCGCGGCACCACCCCCGACACGGTGTAGCCGCCCCGGGCAGCCGTCCGGCATATGCGCGGCGGAACATACCCCAGGGCGACCCGCCGCGTCCCGGTTTTCGGTAACTCCGCGGAACGACTGCGTCACGGCGGGTACACCTGGCATATGACGACCCTGACGACGGCTGCCGGCTGCCCCGCCCTCGACGGCCCCGACGCACGCACCGCGCCCGCGACCCAGGTCACCGTGCAGGGCGCCGCCTGGCTGGCCTCCGCTTCGGCGCACCCGCAGGAGACCCTCGCCGCCTGGCAGGCGCGGCCCGCCTCGCCCGCGGTGCTGCCCTGCGGGACCGCGTTCGACGTCGTCAACGTTCCGGTCGTGCTCGGCCGCCGGATGCTGGACCTGCTCTGGGAGCGGGGGCCCGGCTCGGGGCCGGCCGCCGTCCACCGCGGCCGGATGCTGCTGTTCGCCGCGCCCGGCACCGCCCAGCGGCTCCCGGCGCTGCTCGCGTGGGAGGAGTGGGGCCCGGCGTCCCCGGCGCCGCTGTGCCACGGGCACGGGGACGCCGTCACCGTGCCGCCGCTGGCCGCGGCCCCGGGCCCGTCGCGGTGGCTGGTGGCCCCGGACACCCGGCTGCCCTGGCTCCCGGGGCCGGACTCCCTGCTCTGGGCGTTCCTGCACGCGGCCCGCGGCCCGGTATCGATTTCTGGTTCGGCCGAAACGGATGCTAAGGTCTACGACGTCAGCAGGCGCCGCTAGCTCAGTTGGTTAGAGCAGCTGACTCTTAATCAGCGGGTCCGGGGTTCGAGTCCCTGGCGGCGCACAGACGGGAGAAGGCCCCCGCTCTTCGGAGCGGGGGCCTTCTTCGTGTCCGGAAACCGTCCCTCAGGTCGTGATCTTCACGGTGTAGGCGCCCGACTGGGTCCGGTCCGCCACCTCGATCGTGATCCGCTCCCCGGGCACCGTGAAGGTCTCCCCGACCTCCAGCGGCGCGTCCGCCAGCGGCGGGTACACCGAGCGGTCCCAGCAGGCCTCCGTGCGCGGGTGGCCGTCGAGCACCTCGATCGGCCCGCCGCCCGAGGCCGCCTCGTTGCGCACCCGGTAGACCAGGACGCCTTCCGTGCAGGTGTCCCCGTCGTTCCCGGCGGAGCCGCGGGCCTCGACGGCGATCGCGCTGCCGGGGCCCGTACGGATCACCGCGAGCCGGGTGCCGCCCGTACCGCCCGGCGGCGGGGGCTGCGACAGCGGCTGGAGGGTGTGCAGCGAGGTGCCGGACCGTACGCAGTCCACCTGGGCGGAGTCGAGCCAGCCGAGCTTCCACTTGTGCCAGGCGAACAGGTCCGGGGACATCCCGAACTGGCTGCCCATGACGTCCCAGTCGCCGACGTACGTGTCCCAGTCGCCCTTGCCGTCCGTGGGGCGGTGGTAGAGGTCGGGCAGGTCGAAGACGTGCCCGGTCTCGTGCGCCAGCACGTTGCGGTCCGGCGGGTGCTGCTCGAAGACGGTCACGATGCGCCGCAGCTCCGCGCCGTCCGCCACGATCGGGCGGTCGAAGTTGACGACCTTGGTGGCGTCGGAGTCCACGCCGGGGGCGCCCGGGTCGGCGACGAAGTACACGACGTCGTACGCGCTGAAGTCGACCCGGGGGTCGGCGGCCGCGACCGCGTCCCGCAGGTAGGCCGCCCGGTCCTCGGGGGCCCAGTCGCGCTGTATCCCGTACGCGGTCGCGGACCGGGGCATCCGGATCCACCGCTCCTCGGGGTGCGGGACCAGCCGGAACCGCCCGTAGGAGGCCCGCTCGAAGAAGTTGCTGGTCGCCGGGAAGTAGTCGGCCGTCAGCTCCCGCGGTGTCACGGCGGCGCGGTGGTCCGGGAAGGAGAGGAAGACCATGACGGCGTGGAGGGTGCGCTCGGGCTTGGGGTAGGCGCCGTTCCAGGTGTCCACGCCGAGGGAGTGGTGGGCGGCGGTCCGGGTCAGCGCGCAGGGCCCCGCGGAGGCGGTGTCGGCCACCGCCGGCCCCGCGACGAGCGACATGGCGGCGAGGGCCGTCAGGGAGGTGAGGGCCGCCGCCGTACTTCGCATGCGGGAGCGGTCCACTCCCCCGGGTGTCTGCTCTCGCCGCACGTCGACCTCCCGGTGGTGGATTCGTCCCGTCCCATCCACCTTGAGGCGATTGTCTGACTAATGTCCTGTTCCGGTGCCCCACATGAGTGATCGATACGGCAAGCGGTTGACCCCCCGGGTGAACGCCCGACGCTACGGAACGTCACGATCGATCACGTCAGAACAGCGGCCGTCACCAGGTGCTCACAGGTGTGCGCAAACGGTCGCGCGACCGCGTCCCGACGGCCCGTCAACAACACCCCCGGAAGGCGTCAGCATGGCGACGGACCCGTCCCCGCACGGCGACGCCGCTGGATAGGGCCTCCCGGCAGCCTCTATGATCGGCACACTTTCCTGCGCGGACACTCACGAACACAGCGGGAGCGAACGGTGAGCGGAACCCCAGAGGAGACCGGTTCGGCGGCCGAGCTCATCCGACCGTCCCTTACGGAGCGTCACCCGACAGTGCCTGCCGTGCCCGAACCCCGCGACTACCGCGCCGCCTTCGACGCGGCCCACCTCGCCATGGCCGTCGTGGGCCGGAGCGGTGAGGTGATCGCCGCCAACCGCGCCCTGGCCTCCCTCCTGGGCGCCGAGCCGCACGCCCTCGCCGGACAGTGCGCCGCGGACCTGGTGGACCTCGCGGCGGAGGCCCGTACCTGGCAGGCCTACCAGGAGGTGCTGCGCGGCCGGCAGGCCCGGCTGCGGTGCACCCGCCGCCTCAAGCACCCCGACGGGCACTCGCTGTGGACCGAGGTCACCCTGGGCCCGGTGACCGGCACCCCGGACGTCCTGCTGTCCGTCGCCGACATCAGCGACCGGCGCGACCTCCAGGCCCGGCTGCGGCACCTCCAGATGCACGACCCGGTCACCCGGCTGCCCAACCGGGCGCTGTTCTTCGAGCGGCTCTCGGCCGCCCTGGAGGCCTCCGCGTACGGCACGGGCGGCACCGGCCGGATCGGCCTGTGCTACCTGGACCTCGACGGGTTCAAGGCGGTCAACGACACCCTGGGCCACCGCGTCGGCGACCGGCTGCTGACCGCCGTGGCGGCCCGGCTCACCCAGTGCGCCGACCAGTCCGGCTACGGCCGCTCGGGTGGGCACCTCGTGGCCCGGCTCGGCGGCGACGAGTTCGCCCTGCTCGTGGAGGACTCCACCGGCACGGAGCAGCTCGCGGACCTGGCGCGCAGCGTACTGGCCGCCGTGCAGGAGCCCTTCGACCTGGCCGGGCAGCGGCTGTCGGTGTCCGCGTCGATCGGCGTGGTCGAACGGGACGCGGCCGGCACCTCGGCGACGGGGCTGATGCAGGCCGCGGACACCACGCTGTACTGGGCGAAGGCGGACGGCAAGGCCCGCTGGACCCTCTTCGACCCCGAGCGCAACGCGCACCGGATGACCCGGCAGTCGCTCTCCTCCCGCCTGCGCCCGGCCGTGGAGGGCGGGGAGTTCGAGCTGGAGTACCAGCCGCTGGTGGACCTGGAGAGCGGGGTGGTGCGCGGGGTGGAGGCCCTGGTCCGCTGGAACCACCCCCAGTTCGGCATGCTGACGCCGAATCGGTTCATCGGGATCGCCGAGGAGGACGGCTCGATCGTGCAGCTGGGCCAGTGGGTGCTGCGCACGGCGTGCCGTCAGGCGCGCCGCTGGCAGATCGAACAGCCCAGCGACTCGCCGGTGTTCGTCTCGGTCAACGTGGCGGTGCGCCAGGTGTGGGACTCGGACCTGGTGGGGGACGTCGCGGAGATCCTCGCCGAGACCGGCCTGGCCCCGCAGCTGCTCCAGCTGGAGCTGACGGAGTCCGCGGTGATGGGCTCGGCGGGCCGGCCCCTGCAGGCCCTCCAGGCGCTCAGCGACATGGGCGTGCGGATCGCCATCGACGACTTCGGCACCGGCTACTCGAACCTGGCCTACCTGAGCCGGCTCCCGGTGTCGGTGCTGAAGCTGGACGGCTCCTTCGTCCGCGGCTTCCGCTACGAGGAGGGCACCCACCCGAACCCGGCCGACGAGACCATCGTGGAGGCCCTGGTGCAGCTCGCCCACCGGCTCGGCCTGACCGTCACGGCCGAGTGCGTGGAGACCGCCGGGCAGGCGGCCCGGCTGCGCCGCGTCGGCTGCGACACGGGGCAGGGCTGGCTGTACTCCCGCGCGGTGGCCCCGGAGCGGATCGCGGAGATGATCGCGCCGCCGCCGGCGGCCCGGTTCGCCACGGGGACGCCGGAAGCGCCCTGAGGAACCGGAACCGCCCCGCCCCTCGGGAGGAGGGGCGGGGCGGTCCGGCGCTCGGCGCGGGGTGGGGGGAGATCAGCAGGCGCCGAGATCCTTCCAGACACCCCATTCACCGGTGGTGCCGGGCACCTCGTTCTGCGTCCACCACTGGGCCTTGTACTTGCGGCCGTTGTGCGAGACCTCGTTGCCGGCGGTGTAGACCGTGCCCGCGACGTAGGCCGGGACGTTGCCGCAGCCGGTCGGGGGCGTCGTCGGCGGGGTCGTCGGCGGCGTGGTGGGCGGAGTGGTGGGAGGCGTCGTCGGCGGCGTGGTCGGCGGCACGGTGGTCCCGCCGAGGGCGTCCGAGATCTGGTTCAGCAGCGTGGTGTTGTTGTCCAGGCCGAGCAGGGAGTACATCATCGCGCCGGCCAGGCCGCGCTGCTTGCCGTAGTCGACCCGGGCCTGGATCGACTTCTGGTTCAGGCCGGTGAAGAACTCGCCGTCCTTGTAGAAGTACGAGGCCTTGGCCTGGTCGTCCCAGTAGGTCGTCGCCGGGTTGTCGACGATCCCGCCGAGCTCCTTGTAGTTGGCGATGCCGGCCTGCTGGCTGGTGGGCCGGGCGCCGGAGGCGCCGGTGGCGGGCTGGGCGAGGCCGTTGTTCGCCCCGGCGGGGACGCCCTTCCAGCCGCGGTAGTAGAACTCGTAGCCCAGGGTCAGCTTGTTGGCGGGGAAGCCGCCGGTGATGCCGTAGGCCGGGTTGCCGTCGATCCAGGAGTCGATGGCGTTGTCGATGCTGTACTTCTGGGTGCCCGGGGCGATCGGGTCGGTCGGGTCGTTGGTGCCCGAGTACAGCGGGGACTGGTGGTACGTCGGCCCGTCGCCGTCCCAGGCGCCGTGCATGTCGTACGTCATGATGTTCGCGTAGTCGAGGTACGCGCCGATCTTGTCCGTCTCGATGTACTTGATCTTGTCCTGGCCGGCCGGGAGGGCCGCGGTCAGCAGGAGCTTCTTGCCGCCGTTGGCCTGGCCGTAGGCGTCGAGCTGCTCGCGGAACTCCTTGAGCAGGAGGGTGAAGTTCTGCTTGTCCTCGGGGGCGTAGTGGTTGCCGAGGTGGCCGCCGGACGAGCCCGGGTACTCCCAGTCGATGTCGATGCCGTCGAAGATCCCGGCCGCGGTGCCGGGGCCGCCGTAGCCGTCGGCCTTGGGCAGGTTGCCCTTGATGTACTGGTCGATGCAGGAGGAGACCAGCTTCTTGCGGGAGGCGTCGGTCTTGGCCGCGTCGCTGAAGTACTTCGAGTACGTCCAGCCGCCCAGCGAGATGTTGATCTTCAGGTGGGGATACTTGGCCTTCAGCTGCTTGAACTGGTTGAAGACGCCCACGATCGGCTGGTCCCACTTGTCCGCGACGCCGCTGACGCTGTCGGCCGCGCTGAAGGACTTCTGGTAGTCGGCGTACGAGTCGCCCGCGCCGTCACCGGCGTTGGGGTTGTTGTCGTCGCCCGCCGCCTTGTTCGCCTCGAAACAGGTGAGGTCGGTGGGGTGGATGTTGCCGAACGAGTAGTTGATGACGTCCAGCTTCCCCGCTATGCCCCGGGTGTCCAGGTGCTTGGGGTAGAAGGCGTTGCCGTAGACGCTCCACTGGTCGTAATAGGCGATCCGCACGCCGCCGGCCGCGGCGGTGGTGGAGGCGTCGGCGGCCTGGGCGGTGCCGAGTCCCGCGAAGGTGGCCAGCGCTCCGGCTGCCAGCGCGGCCGTGGCGGCGGCCGCGACGAGGGGTTTACGGATGTGCATGAACTGCCTCCGTGGGGGTGGGAGGGGAGGGCATCAGCTGTAGGTGAGAGAAGTGATAGCGATCACCCGCCGCCCCAGTCAATGGTTTGGACCAAAGAAGGACTAGACCACTCGGCGGCCAAATGCCCTCGTCAGAGCCCTGGGCGCATACCAAGAACCGCCCGCCACCCCGGGTGACGAGCGGTTTAAGGCTCCCTTAGGTCATGCTCCGGCAAGGTTTCGGCAACAAACCAGCCAAACGCCATTCTCCGCGGATCCGGCCCCGCTCAGCCGACCGTCAAGGGCTCCGTCGGCATCCCGTACGCATTGGCAACGAGCCCGTAGGAGCGGATGCGGGCGGCTCCGCCGTGGGCGTTGGCGGTCAGCATCAGCTCGTCCGCGCCCGTCCGCGCCACCAGGGCGTCGAGGCCGGTGCGGACCTCGTCGGCGGTGCCGTGGACGACGTTGGCGAGCCAGCCGTCCACGAACTCCCGCTCCAGCGGGGAGAAGCCGTACGCCGCCGCCTCCTCGGGCGTCGGCACCAGCCCGGGACGCCCGCTGCGCAGCCGGAGCATCGACAGGGCGCCGGTGAGCACCTGCGCGCGGGCCTCGGCGGCGGTGTCGGCGGCCAGCGCGGAGACCCCGATGAGGGCGTACGGGGCGTCCAGCACCGCCGAGGGGCGGAAGCTCTCGCGGTACAGCTCCAGTGCGGGCAGGGTGCCGGCCGCGGAGAAGTGGTGGGCGTACGCGAAGGGCAGGCCCAGCTCCCCCGCGAGCCGGGCGCTGAAGCCGGAGGAGCCCAGCAGCCAGACCGGCGGGCGGGCGGCGGGCCCCTGCACCGGGCCGGGCACGGCGTGCACCCGGGCGTACGGGTGCCCGTCGGGGAAGTCGTCGTCGAGGAAGCGGGTCAGCTCCGCGAGCCGCCGGGGGAACTCGTCCGCCGCCTCGTCCAGCCGCCCGGGCCCGCGCAGCGCGGCCGCCGTACGGGGGTCGGTGCCGGGTGCCCGGCCGAGCCCGAGGTCGATCCGGCCCGGGGCCAGGGCCTCCAGGGTGCCGAACTGCTCGGCCACGGCCAGCGGGGCGTGGTTGGGCAGCATCACCCCGCCCGAGCCGAGGCGTATGCGGGAGGTGTGGGCGGCGAGGTGGGCCAGGATCACGGCCGGGGAGGAGCTGGCGACCCCGGGCATGGAGTGGTGCTCGGCGACCCAGTGGCGGTGGTAGCCGCGGGACTCGGCCTGCCGGGCGATCTTGACGCTGGTGCGCAGGGACTCGTGGGCGGTGGAGCCGCTGCCGACGGTGACCAGGTCGAGCACCGACAGCGGCACGGGCGCCGCGCCGGTGGCGGTCCCGCGGACCGGGTCCGGGGCCGGCCCCCCCGGCCCGGGGGCGCCCTCCGGCTGCCCGCCCGTGCGTCGGCCCGCGTCCCCGGTGTCGCTCATCGTCGTTCCCGTCCCGTCCCGCTCGTGCGCCCGCGGCGCCCCGTATGCCCCGTACGCCTCGTACGGCGTTCGTACGAAGAACTCGAACGGGAAGTGCTCGCCGGGCATTCCCGGCAGACCGGGCCATGCCCGTGCCCGTGGCATATGCCAATCGATTAGGCCCAGGCAGAGGGGCTTGATTAAGCCATCAATCTCCTCAACACACGCTCCACGTGGGCCTCTTGATGGCTATCGTGGTAGAGCAAGCGGTAACAACCTGGTAGGGGGAAACCGTGGCGCTGAAGCCCGAGCCGACCGCGCCGTTCCACTCGGTGCAGTACGCCCTGCGCGTACTCGAAACGATCTCGCGGCACACCGGCGGTGTGACCGACGTGCAGATCGCGCGTGAGACCGGCCTGCCCGCGGTCCACCTCACCCCGATGCTCCTCATGCTGCGGCGCGAGGGATACGTCCTCCAGGTCTCCGACGGCGCCTACGCCATAGGGGACTCCCTCGTCCTGCTCGGCTCCGGCATGGACCGGCAGCAGGCCCTCCAGGAGAAGCTCCAGGACACCCTCGACAAACTGCGGGACTCGGTCGGCGCGGCCGTCTACATCAGCCGCTACGTGGACGGCGAGGTGCGCATCACCCAGTTCGCCGACAGCCCGCGCACGCCCAAGGTGCACGAGTGGGTCGACTTCCGCTCGGCGGCCCACGCCAGCGCGGTCGGCAAGTGCCTGCTGACCCAGCTCGACCTGAACGGGCGGCGCGACCACCTGTCCCGGCACAAGATCGCCCGGCTGACGTCGAAGACGATCGTGAACGAGCGGATCCTGTTCTCCAAGCTGGACTCCCAGCCCGCCACCGTCCCCGTCCTGGACCTCCAGGAGTACGCGGTCGGCACCGTCTGCGCGGCCGTCCCGATCACGGCCGGTGCGGCGGTGGGGTGTCTGGCCCTGTCCATGCCGGTCGAGCACGCCCACCGGCTGCGCGCCGCGGCCGACGCCCTGAACCGCAAGGCCGCACCGCTACTGCTGTCGCTCACGCTCTGAGGTCCCGCGGGCCCCGAGGGGGCGGTGGCGCCCGGCGGGGCACGGCGGGAAGGACCCGGAAAGCACTTCGGGCGGTTCCCGGTGAACCGGAAACCGCCCGAAGATCAGGTGCGCCGCCAGGGACTCGAACCCCGGACCCGCTGATTAAGAGTCAGCTGCTCTAACCAACTGAGCTAGCGGCGCCTGCTGACAGAGAAAATACTACCTGCTCTCGAAGGGTGCTCCAAACCATTACCGCGGCGGTCGCGCGGCGGGCCCCTCAGCGCTCCAGCAGCTCCCTGCGGCCCTGGGCCTCGTACGCCGACAGCAGTGCGGCGCGGCCCTCCCCGTCGAGGGGGCGGTAGGCGCCGCCGGTCCGGTGCCAGACCGGGCCGGGGCCGAGGAAGCCGGCCCGGCGCAGGGCGACCCGGTGGATCTTGTTCGTGGCCGTGACGGGCAGGGCGTCGAGGACCCTCACGTAGCGCGGGGCCATCTTCGTGCCGAGGTCGGGCTGTGCGGCCAGGAAGGCGGCGAAGGCCTCCGGGTCGAAGGACGCCTCCCCGCGCAGGGCCACCGCGGCCATCACCTGGTCCCCCGCGACCTCGTCCGGGACCGCGTACACGGCGACGGCGGCCGCCGCCTCCCAGCGGGCCAGGACGTTCTCGATCACCGCGGCGGCCAGGTTCTCGCTGTCGACCCGCAGCCGGTCGTCGGTGCGGCCCGCGAAGTAGAGGAAGCCCTCGGGGTCCCGGAAGAACAGGTCGCCGGTCCAGTACCAGCCCCCGCGGGTGCGGGCCGCCTCGGCGTCGGGATTGCGCCAGTATCCCTCGAAGAGGCTGCGGCCCCGGTTGACCAGCTCGCCGATGGCCTCGTCCCCGTTCAGCAGCCGGCCGCGCGCGTCCAGGA
The DNA here is from genome assembly GCF_044747545.1 of Streptomyces sp. NPDC090077. Taxonomy (NCBI): domain Bacteria; kingdom Bacillati; phylum Actinomycetota; class Actinomycetes; order Kitasatosporales; family Streptomycetaceae; genus Streptomyces; species Streptomyces sp. NPDC090077. The sequence continues at coordinate 105,801 of NZ_JBIVEG010000010.1, read as the reverse complement.
CCGCGGGCGGGCACTCGCGGCCCGTCTCCGGGTCGACCACGGCCAGGTCGTCCCCCGGGGCGGCCCGGCCCAGCGCGCCCTCGGGGGTGCCGGGGCCGCGCTGGACGGAGGCGCCGCCCTCGGTGGCCCCGTACCCCTCGACCAGCCGGACCCCGAAGCGGTCGGCGAAGCGGGCCGCGTCCACCGCCCCCGCCTCGGTGCCGAAGCCGAGGCGCAGCCGGTGCTCCCGGTCGTCGGGGCGGGGCTCGGTGGCCAGCAGGTACTGGACGGCCCGGCCGACGTAGGTGAAGTACGTCGCCCCGTAGGCCCGTACGTCGGACAGGAACGCGGAGGCCGAGAAACGGTGGCGCAGCGCGACCGGGGCGCCGGCGCAGAGGGCGGGCAGCCAGTCGGCGATGACGGCGTTGCCGTGGAAGAGCGGCATGCAGATGTAGTGGACGTCGTCGGGGGTGACCGAGAAGTGCCGGGCGAGCGATCCCCCGGCGGCGGCGAGGCGGCCCTGGCTGCAGACGGCGGCCTTGGGGGCGCCGGTGGAGCCGGAGGTGAAGTAGAGCAGCAGGCGGGTGTCCGGCCGGGGGCCGCCGGGGCGCACGCGGGCCGCGCCGGGCTCTGCGGCGGCGTACGGGGCGAGCAGGGCGGCGTACTCCTCGGTGCCGGTCACCAGGAGGCGTACGCCGGGCAGGTCGAGGCCGCGCAGCAGCGGGAGGTGGGCGGGTTCGGTGACCAGGATCCGGCAGTCGGTGTGCAGGATGTCGCGGGCCAGCTCGGGGCCGCGCCGGGTGGGGTTGATCCCGGCGACGGCGGCCCCCGCGAGGGCCGCCGCGCCGAGCCAGAAGGGGAACTCGGGGGTGTTGTCGAGCAGCACCCCCACGTGCGGTTCCGCGCCCGGCGGCAGCAGGTCGGCGAGGAGCGCGGCGCGGGCGGCGGCCTCCTGCGCGGTCCGGTGGCGGCTGAGGACGACGGGGCCGGCGCTGTCGGCCGCGCCGGCCCCGTACATCAGTCCCGGCCGGTGGTCGCCCCACTGGCGCGCGACGAGTTCCGCGACGGTGCCGGCGGCATCGGGTGCTGTCGTGGTCCGCATGCCGCCGGAGGTTAGCTGACGTTCCGTCAGAATTGAACGTCGGAGCAGGCGTAGAAGGCCATCGGGGTGTCGTTGACCGTCCAGACAGCCAGGATCATGTGCCGGCCCGTCTTGCCGGCCGGCATGGAGCCACGGTGGATGGTGGTCATGTCCGGGCGGCCGCCGTTGTAGGGGACGACGAGGAAGGGCTGCGGGTCGAGGGAGGCGCGGGTGAGGGGCTTGGTGGGGTCCCAGCCGTTCTTGGTGACGTAGTACTTGAAGTCGGTGGTGGAGTGGTTGGCGGTGAACTGCCAGCGGAAGTCGAAGGGCTGGCCGGAGTTCACCCTGGTCGCGGGCCAGTTGCCGCCGCGCGGGTCGTCGAGCTGGGCGAACTCGGCGTGCCCGCCGGCGCATATCTTCCCGTCCGCCGGACCGGCCGCGGGGAAGCCCTTGTAACCCTCGACGCTCTGCGGCTCCCACTGGATGGGGCCGCAGTCGGAGACCGTCCTGTTGGCACAGAGCTTCTGGCGGCTGATGGGGGTGTCGGTGTAGCCGTGGCTGCTGGCGTTGGGGGCGCCGAGCAGGGTGGCACCGGCGAGGAGGCCGAGCCCGAGCGTCGCGGCCGCGCCGACGCGCACGGGACGGGAGGTACGGGAGGGTCGTGCGGGGCGCGAGGGCCATGAGGGCATGCGGAAGGAACGCATGGTGCTCCTTGGGCGTGGGGGGAGGGGATTCCGGCAGGTGCGTGCGCGCGCGTGGGGATCGGCCCTGGCGGGCCGGCGGGGACTGCGACTCCGAGCGGTGGGGCGGACTAGGTCTAGACCAAGTCCCACAGTATTGACGGGAGTTGGCCATGTCTATACCAATGCGAAAACGGGTGGTCCGGTCATTACCGGCCACCCGTCCGCGTACGGAACCCCCGTGACTGCCGTTACTGGTCGGACCGCCCGGTGTAGAAGGCGACGGTGAGGTCCTTGACCAGGGCCTTGCGCTCGTAGTCGTCCAGCTCCACGATGCCGCGCGAGGTCAGCCGGTGGACCGTGTCGTCCACGGCGTCGACCACGGAGGTCAGCACCGTGTCCCGGTGCTTGGCGTCGATCGCGGCGACCCGGCGGCGGCGCATCGCCTCCGCGACCTCGGGCGCGTACTCGATCCGGGTCGGCTGGGCGGAGAACACCTCGATCCCCACCGCCTCGGTCCCGGCCGCCACCATCCGGGTCAGCGCGTCGCCGACGGCCTCGGCGTCGCGCAGGGTCGGGGCGTCCTCGTGGAAGGCGTCGGCGGGCAGCTGGGACAGCACCCGGGCCATGGCCGACTCGACCTGCTCGGCCAGGTAGTCGACGTGGTCCTCGACGGCCAGCGTGGCCCTCGCCGTGTCCTTCACCTGCCAGACGACCTGCACGACCACCTGGAGGGCGAGGCCGCCGGAGTCCACGGCGGCCATCGGCTCGCTGCGCCAGTGGCGCAGCCGGACGTCGACCCGCTGGCGCAGCAGGAGGGGGCTGATCCAGGTCAGGCCGGTACGCCGGACCGTGCCGCGGTAGCGGCCGAAGAGGGTGAGCACCCAGGCGTGGCCGGCCCTGGCCCGACCGAGGCCGCCGAGCGCGAGGAGGGTGACGATGCCGAGGAGGGCGAGCGGGGGCCAGTGCGCGGCGCGCAGCCCGTGGTAGGCGCGGGGCGAGGCCCCGAAGGCGGCGACCACGGTGGCCGGGACCACTCCGGCCCGCCACAGCACCGCCGCGCAGCCGAGGAGGGCGAGGCCGCCGACCGCCACCGCGATCCAGCCGGGCAGTACGGGCCCTCGGTGCTCGCGGAGCCGGTCGTCGCCCCGGGGTACGCGGCGCCCGGCCGACGGCTTCTTCGGGGCGCGGGCGGCGGAGGTGGTGGCGGCCGGGACCGCGGGCGGTCGGGGCTGCGGGCGGAACGGGATGTGCAGCGGGACCTCCGTGACGGCGGTGCCGCTGCCGCTGCCGCGCGGGGGGCGGGGGGGCTCCTCGGCGCGCATCCCGCGCGCGACGGCCCGAGCGGCGATCTCGGCGGGCCCGGGGCCGGGCACGCCGGACGGGGGCTCGGGGGTGGGGTGCGGGATCCCGGCCGCGGCCCCGTCCCCCGCCCCGGCCTGGCTCCGCGCGGCGGGCACGTCACCCGGAGCCGGCTGCGCGGACCCGGCCGCGCGGGCCTCCGCCGGTGCGGCGGCGCGGGGGGCCGGGGCGGTGACGGCGGCCGGCTCCGGGCGGGCGGGGTGGACGGCGGCGACCCCGGACCCGAACCGGGTGGCCCCGAACGGCTGGGCCGCGGCCGCCTCGACCGGGTGCCCGTCCCGCACGGCCGGCCGCACCGGATCGGCGGGGTGCCCGGCCGCGGCGGCGGGCTGCGGGCCCGGGCCGGAGTGGGCTTCGGGCGCACCCGGCCCGGCAGCGGAATCCGGCTGCGGGCCCGACGCGGCGTCCGCTGCGGGCGACCCGGGGGGCATGCCCGGCTCGGCGTGGGAGGCGGGGTGGGGCGCGGGATGCCCGGCGGGCACACCCGGAGCGGCGTAGGCCTCGGGGCGCGGCGCGGGATGCCCGGCGGGCGCGGTGCGGGCGTCGGGCTGCGGCGCGGACGCACCCGGCGCCGGGGCCGGGCGCACCGCCGCCCTGGCCCCGGCCGGCGGCTGCGGGCCCGGGGCCGGGCGGGCTTCGGGGTGCGGCGCGGGGTGCCCGGCGGGCGCACCCTGAGCGGCGTGGGCGGCGGGGTGCGGCGCGAGGTGCCCAGCGGGCGCACCCGGCGCCGGGGCCGGGCGCACCGCCGTCCTGGCCTCGGCCGGCGGCTGCGGGCCCGGGGTCGGGCGGGCTTCGGGGTGCCCGGCGTGTGCGCCGGGTACCGGGGCCGGGTGCGCGGCCGCCCGGGCGGCGGTGACCGGCTGAGGGTCCCGCTCCGGGTGGGCCGCGGGGTGGGGCGCGGGCCCTCCGGCGTGCGCATCCGGGGCCAGGGCCGGGTGTGCCGCCCCCCTGACCTCGGCCGACACCCGCGGACCCGGCGCGGGGTGCCCGGCGGGCGAACCCGGGGCGGCGGGGCGCGGCGCGGGCGCGGCCACCCGGGTCGCGGCAACGGGCTGCGGGCCCGGCGCGGGGTGCGGCCCGGGCGCGGGCGCCGTGGCGGACGTGTCCGGGACCGGGTGCGCGGCCGCCCGGGCTGCGGGCTGCAGGGCCGACGGGCCGGCCGCACCCGTCGGCCGCGCCGGCGGCGGGGTGGCGGGGTACGGGGCCGCGGCCGGGTGGGCGGCCGCCCGGGCCTCGGCCGACGGCTGCGCGCCCGGCGCGGCGTGGGCGGCGGGGTGCCCGGCGCGCGTGCCCGGCGCGGGGTGCGGCGCGGGCGCGGGCGCCGCGGTCGACGCGCCCGGGGCCGGGTGCGGCGCCGGGTCGACCGGGTGCGCCGAAGCGGCGGTGGGGCCCGGGGCCCACGTGCCCCGGTACACCGCCACCGGGTCCGCGAGCGTCGCCGCAGGCGGAACGGCGGGGAGGCCGGGGACCCGGAAGGCGCCCGTGGTGAACGTGGTGTGGGTGGGGTACATCGTTGCCTCCGTCATGCGAACAGCCGGCGCCAGGTTTCCGGGCCCGGGTAGCCGTCGGCCGAGGCGCCGCGCCAGCCCTGGGCGCGCTGGAAGGCCTCGACGTTGCGGCGGTCGGCCTCGCTCCAGCGGGGGCCCGGGCCGGACGTGTAGTGCTTGCCGAAGCCCTTCTGCACCAGCCGGCGGCCGAGGGCGAGTACCGCCGGATGGGACTGCCCCGGGCGGAAGACCCGCAGCCCGGGATAGGCGGGCACCCCGGTGGAGCCCGGCAGGGCCGCCGGCGGGGATCCCGGCTTCGGCGCGCCCGGCCCCGTCCGCCCCGTCGGCGGGATGTCCCTGCCCTGGCGCTGGACCAGCAGCCGCCAGGTGTGCTCGCCCGGGATGCCGTCGGCGTCGGCGCCCGTCCAGCCCTGCGCCTGCTGGAAGGCCTGCGTGGCCTGCAGGTCGGCGTCGCTCCACTTCGGGCTCGGACCCTTGGGGTAGAACCGCAGGGCACCCCGCCCGATCAGCATCTTGGCCAGCTCGGCGACGTGCTCGTTGTCCGCGCCCGGACCGAACTTCGCCGCGCCGGGGAAGGCCGCCGTGCCCGCCGCCGGGGCGCCCGGTACCGGCGCGTCCGGGAGGACCCCGGTGGTCACGCCGTTGTAGCGGTACGGGAGGTACTTCTCCGAGTTCTTCCAGTACCCGTACGGCGTGGCCTGCTTCCGCGTGTACGGGCGGGTCTGCTCGTAGGCGACGTAGTGGGTGCGCGTCTCGTCGACCCAGCCGCCGAAGATGACCACGTGCGAGCCGTTGTTGGGGTCCGCCGGGTTGTGGAAGAGGAGCATGTCCCCCGGCAGCAGCTCCTCCTTCGTGATCTTCGTGGCGAAGGTGTCGAGGCTGCCGGTCCACTCGTTCGTACCGAGGTTCCAGACCATGGAGACGTACCCCGAGCAGTCCTGCCGGTAGCCGTCCGACCAGTACTCGGACATGCTGTACGGGACGCCGGCCTCCAGCCAGATCTTCGCCCGGTTGATGATCGTGGCCCGGTCGATGGCCCGCACCGCGGGCGGCGCGCCCGGCCGGCCCGTCGCCGAGGACGGCGGACGCGGCCCCGTGACCGGCGCCGGCCGTCCGTGCAGCGGGGCCCGGCCGCCCTGCGGGGTGCCCGGACCGTCCGAGCCGTTCCGGTCGTCCAGGGTCACCGGCCCCGGGCCCGGCACCGGCCCGGCCGCGGCCAGCGCCGCCGACCCGCCGCCGCCCAGCACCACACCGGCCGCGGTCGCCAGCACCAGCGCCCGGCGGGCCCCGCGCGCGGCCGGGTGGCCGCCGTCCCGCAGCGCTATGGCCCGCCCGCGCGCGAGGGCGCGGCGTCGCTGCGCGCACCCGAGGCACACGCAGTCGCCGGCGGGCTCGTACTCCTCGAAGGCCGGCATCGTCATCGGCGTCGGCATCTGCACATGCACCGGGGGCTGCGTCCTCATGCGGTTCCGTCCACTCCCCTGCTCGTCCACTGGTCGGCCGGGCACGCATCTGTCGGGGCATCAGATTCGGCTCGACCAGACATATCGTGCACGATAAACCCCCCAAACATGGGTTAATCGGACAACGCGGGCGCGGCTGGGTCACGAGCACCTCGGCAGGTGGGGTAGAGTTTTCCCTGTCAGCAAGCGCCGCTAGCTCAGTTGGTTAGAGCAGCTGACTCTTAATCAGCGGGTCCGGGGTTCGAGTCCCTGGCGGCGCACAGACGAGGAGAAGCCCCCCGCAGCGAAAGCTGCGGGGGGCTTCTTCGTTCCCTGCCTAGACCGATGCCGCGCCCGCCCCCGCGCCCGTCAGGTACGCGGAAACCACCACGTTCGCCGAGTACTGCCCGGCCGCCTTGTCGTAGTTCCCGCCGCAGGTCACGAGCCGCAGTTCGGCCCGGCCCGCGACCCGGGGCCCGTACGCCCGGTGCGGGTCGAAGCCCTCGCGCTCGTAGACCCGTACGTCCTCCACGGTGAACTCGGCGACCGTCGCGTCCGCCCGCGCCACGCGGATCTTCTGGCCCGGCTTGAGCGAGCCCAGTCCGTAGAACACCGCCGGCTTGGACTTCGTGTCCACGTGCCCCACCATCAGCGCGGCACCCGCCGCGCCGGGCGCGGGGCCCGCGCCCCACCAGCCCACCGTGCCCGGCAGCTCGTACGGCGGCGGGTCGATCGCCCCCTGCGCGTCCAGGCCGCGAGCGATCACCGGCGCCCGGACGCCCAGGTCCGGTACGTCGACCCGCGCGGGCATCGCCCCGGACAGCGGGGGCCGCGCCGCCGGGAGGGCCGCCCCCGGCTGCCCGGCGGCCTGGCCCGCGGGCGGAACGGGCGGGACCCCGGTGATCTCCTTGCCCCACAGCCACAGGCCCAGCACCAGCACCGTCCAGGCGGCGAAGGTCAGCAGCCGGCCGCCGGCGGAGGCCCTGGGCTCGCTCATCCGCCGTTGCGGCGGCGGCGCAGGGTGATGGCCCGGCCCGCGACCGCCAGGGTGGCCGCGGCGGCGAGGACGGCGCCGATCACGGTGTGGGGCAGCCCGGGGCCTTCGCCTTCGTGGCTCTTCTTCGCGGCCGCCGCCAGCCGGGTCGTCTCGGCGACCTGGGCGGACATCCCGCCGCCGCCCGCGTGGACCGGCCAGACCGGCGAGCGGTGCGGGTCGGGGCGGTGGTGGCCGCCGTGCCGGATCTCGATGGAGCCGCGCAGGCCGTCGGCGCCCTCGCACTTGACCCGGATCTCGTGCCAGCCCGGGTCGGCGTGCCGGGCGATCTTGGTCTCGCCGTACAGGGTCCGGCCGTCGCCGCGGCCCGAGGAGAGCCGGACGTCGGACGAGAAGACCGGGGACCGGGCGACCCCCCAGTCCCCGTCGCAGCCCCGCACGCGGATCTTGACGTGCGCTCCCGGCTCGGCCGGGTTCGGCTCCGCCGAGACACCGCCGCGGTCCCACTCGTTCGCGAGGGCGGCGGGGGCGGTCACGGCGGTGCACGCCGTCAGGGCGACGGCGGCCCCTGCGGCACGGAGAGCGATCAGAGAACTGCGCATGGTGAACCTCCTCAACAAGGAGATTCACGCGCGACGCGCCGCTCCGCATCCGGAGCGGCGCTCTCTTGGCCCGTACGTGTCAGCCGTACGCGCTAACGCACGGCCTCGCCGGCTAGACCAGGTCGACCAGGTCGGCGATGGAGTCGACCGTCTTGGTGGGCCGGTACGGGAACTTCTCGGTGTCCTGGGCCGTGGTCAGACCGGTCAGCACGAGGAAGGTCTGCATGCCCGCCTCCAGGCCGGCCAGCACGTCGGTGTCCATCCGGTCGCCGATCATCGCGCTGGTCTCGGAGTGGGCGCCGATGGCGTTGAGGCCCGTCCGCATCATCAGCGGGTTGGGCTTGCCGGCGAAGTACGGCTTCTTGCCGGTCGCCTTGGTGATCAGCGCGGCGACCGCGCCCGTCGCGGGGAGCGGGCCCTCGGTGGAGGGGCCGGTCTCGTCGGGGTTGGTGCAGATGAAGCGGGCGCCGCCGTTGATCAGCCGGACGGCCTTGGTCATGGCCTCGAACGAGTAGGTCCGCGTCTCGCCGAGGACCACGTAGTCGGGCTCGTGGTCGGTCAGGATGTAGCCGATGTCGTGCAGGGCGGTGGTCAGACCCGCCTCGCCGATGACGTACGCGGTGCCGCCCGGGCGCTGGTCGTCGAGGAACTTCGCGGTGGCGAGCGCCGAGGTCCAGATGTTCTCGACGGGCACGTCCAGGCCCATGCGGCTGAGCCGGGCCTGGAGGTCGCGCGGGGTGTAGATGGAGTTGTTGGTCAGCACCAGGAAGGGCTTGCCGGACTCGCGCAGCCGCTTGATGAAGGCGTCCGCCCCGGGGATCGGCGTGCCCTCGTGGATGAGGACCCCGTCCATGTCGGTGAGCCAGGATTCGATCGGCTTGCGCTCCGCCACTGACTTCTCTCCGCTCTGCTGGCCTCTGACCTGTGGGCCTGTGGTCTGTACCACCACCCTAGCGGGCGCGGGCCGCGGACGCCGGGGGCGTCCACGGCCCGGACGGACCGGCCGGAGTCCCCTTATCCGAGCCGGACGTTGTCGACGGTCCAGTACCAGTTGTTGTTGCCGCTGTAGCGGAAGCGGACCTGGACGTCGGTGGCCCCCGCCGGGACCTGGAGGGTGAGGGACTCGGACTTGGCGACGGCGTCGGCGGTGTACGTCTTCACGACCGCCGGGGTGCCGCCGTTGTAGGAGACGAGGACCTGGGCGGTCTGGCCGGCCTCGTGGCGGTAGTGCGTCTGGAAGTCCAGGGTGCGCGTGGTGCCGCCGGTGACCGCCCACTTGGGGGTGACGAGGGTGGAGTCGAAGGTGCCGGTGTGGGCCTTGTCGTCCCACTCGTCGGAGTCGGCGACGGCGAACACGTCTCGGGAGCGGACGTTCAGCTCGCGCCACTGGTCGCGCTGCGCCTGGCTCCAGAACTCGTCGGTGGCGAAGGCCCATCCGGCCCATTCGGTGACGCCGCCCGTGCCCATCTTCGAGTTGTCGACGGCCCAGCCGGCGGGCGGGGTGTGCGTGAAGCCCTTGGTGGCGGCGGGGATCCCGGTCTCGTCCACGCGGGCCTGGAGGTTCGGGCGCAGCGTGTCGAAGGGGTCGCTGTCGGGGGCGTTCAGCGGGAGGCCGTCCAGGGCGGCCGTGGTGACGCCGACCTGGGCGAGGGCGATCGCGGCGACGTCGACGAGGCGGACGTCCTCGCGGACGGAGCCGGCCGGGATGCCCGCGCCCTTGGCGATGACGAAGGTGCCGCGCTCCTGGATGGTGGAGCCGCCGTGGCCGCCGCCGTCGGTGTGTCCGTGGTCGGTGGTGACCAGGATCTTCCAGTTCTCCTGGGCGTAGGAGGGGCGGGCCTTGACGGCGTTGAGGAGCTGGCCGACCAGTACGTCGACGCGGCCGACGGCGTCGAGGTACTGCTGGCTGGCGGCGCCGTAGGAGTGGCCGGCGGAGTCGACCTGGCCGAGGTAGACGAAGGCGGCGTCGGGGTTCTGGTCGCGGAGTTCGGCGGCGGCCGCGGCGGCGATCTTCGGGTCCTCGTTGCCGTAGCCGTCCCGGTCGCCCTTGAGGGAGAGCCGCTTGTCGACCTTGGCGGAGAAGATCGGGCCGTTCTGGTCGGTGGAGGTGATGGGCTCCCAGTCGGCGGCCGCGTAGGTGTTCAGGGAGGGCTTGGCGTTCTCGGCGCGGGTCAGGAAGTCGGGGTACGCGCCGTAGTTCTTGCCGGTGAAGGAGTTGTCCTTCACGCCGTGCTTGTCGGGCCAGACGCCGGTGGCGATGGTGGACCATCCGGGGCCGGAGGAGGTGGCGGCCATCGGGTTCGCGTACAGGGTGCTGCGGGCGGTGAGGCCTTCGGCCATCAGGCCGTTCAGGTGGGGGGCGTTGGCGGCCTTGACGCGGTCGAGGACCACGCCGTCGAGGCCGATGACGAGGACCTTGTCGGTCCCGGCCTGCGCCGCGGCGGCAGCCGGGGCGGGGGCGGCCGGGGCGGAGGCGGCTGCCTTGGCGGCGGCCTCGGCCGCCTCCTTGGCCGGGTCGGCGGGGCCGGGTGCGGCGGCGGCCGTGGTGCCGAGGCCGAGGGTGGCGGCGAGCAGGGCCGTGGCGGTGGCGGCCACGGCGAGGGTGCGTCCGGACGGGACAGTGGACACGTGCTCCTCCAGGAGCGTCGGGGAAGGCGCGGCGGATCGAGCGGCAGCGTGCGGGTCGTGCGGGGACGTGCGGGGACGTGCGGCGGGTCCGGACCGAGGGCTCCCTCGGTCCAGACCCGTTATGCAGTGGTTACTCTTGCGGCCGTGAATGACCTGGGGGTTAAGGCTCAGCTTCCGGTCGCGGACTTCCACGCGTCGACGTGGGCGGTGAGGTTCTCGTCGATGTCGGCCCAGTCCGGCTGGAAGACCTCGACGCCGGTCATCAGCTGGGTGAGTTCGATGGCGTTGGCGTCGGTCGGCCTGACGTCGGAGCGCGCCGGGAAGCCGCCGCCGATCTCGCTGACCTGCTTCTGCGCCTCCTCGCCGAGCATGAAGTCCAGGAGCTTCTTGCCGTTGTCGGCGTGGGGGGCCTTGGCGACCAGGCCGGCGGCGTAGGGCAGGGCGAAGGTGGTGGGCTTGCCGCCGTCCTTGGCGGGGAACCAGATGCCGAGGTTGGGCATGGACTTGGACTGGGCGAAGTTCATCTGGACGTCGCCGTTGGCGACGAGCAGTTCGCCCTTGTCGGTCTTCGGCGCGAGCTTGCTGGTCGAGGAGGAGGGGCCGACGTTGTTGGCCTGGAGCTTCTTCAGGTACTCCATCGCCGGTTCCCTGCCGCCGAAGTCGTGCATCGACTTGATGAGAACGGCCGTGCCGTCGCCCGCGACGCCGGGGGTGGAGTACTGGAGCTTGCCCTTGTACCTGGCGTCGAGCAGTTCCTCCCAGGTCTTGGGGGCCTGGGGGAGCTCCTTCTTGTTGTAGACGAAGCCGAAGTAGTTGTTGACGACGGAGGTCCACTTGCCGTCAGCGGCCTTGTCGGCCCCGTTGACCTTGTCGGAGCCCTGCGGGACGTACGCCTGGAGCAGCCCCTTGCCGTCGGCCTGCTGGATGAAGGGGGGCAGGGTGATCAGCACGTCGGCCTGGGTGTTGGTCTTCTCGCGGACGGCGCGCTGCACCATCTCGCCGGAGCCGCCCTCCACGTACTTGACCTCGATGCCGGTCTTCTTGGTGAACTCGGCGAAGACCTTGTCGTACCAGCCGTCGCCCTTGTCGCTCTTGAGGCCGTCGGCGCTGTAGACGGTGACGGTCTTCTCGCCGCCGCCCTTGCCGGAGCCGTCGGCCGTGGCGGAACCGCCGCAGGCGGTGAGGGAGGCGGCGAGGGCGAGGCTGCCGGTGAGGGCGGCGGCGGTACGGAGCGCGAGTGTGCCGGTGGTCATGGAACTTCCTTACGGGGAAAGGGAGTCTGCGGGGACGGGGAGAACGCGTGGGGGGTCAGCGGTAGGACGCGCGGGTGCGGACGCGGGAGACGGCCAGCAGCACCAGCAGGGTGGTGGCCATCAGGACCACGGCCACGGCGGATCCGCCGAAGAGCGAACCGCGGTCGGTGGCGGTGAAGATCCGGACCGGGAGGGGCATCCAGTCCGGCGGGTAGAGCATCATCGTGGCGCTCAGCTCGCCCATGGACAGGGCGAAGCAGAGTCCGGCGGCCGCGGTGAGGGACGGCAGCAGGAGCGGGAGGCGGACCCGCCACAGCACGTAGCCGGGACGGGCGCCGAGGGAGGCCGCGGCCTGCTCGTACGCGGGGTCGAGACGGACGAGGGCGGCGGAGACCGACTGGTAGGCGAACGCGGTGACGAGGACCGTGTGCGCCAGGACGACGATCGGGGCGGTGCCGTTGAGGAGGACCGGCGGCCGGCTGAAGGCGACGAGCACGGCGAGGCCGACGACCACGGACGGCACGGCGACCGGCAGCACGAACAGGGCGTCCAGGGACCGCTTCCCGCGTCGGCCGAGGGAGGCGGCGGCCAGCGCGGCCCAGGTGCCGACGGTGAGTGCGAGCAGGCTCGCGGCCAGGGCGGTGACCAGGGAGGTGGTCAGGGCCTGGAGGGACTCCCCGCGGACGGCCGCGGCGTAGTTCTCGGTGGTCGGGCCGGAGGGGAAGGCGCCGGACCAGTGGGTGGCGAAGGAGGCGGCCACCACCACGAGGAGGGGGAGGGCGAAGAGGGGCAGGAAGAGGACGCCGAAGAGGGCCCAGGCGGCCCAGCGGCCGCCCTTGCTATGCACCAGCACGCTTGCTCACCACCCGGTAGAGGCCGAACAGGCCGACGGACACGGCGATGTTGACGACGGCGACCACGCAGGCAGCCGGGTAGTCGGATTCGAGGATCGCCTTGCCGTAGACGAGCATCGGGAGGGTCGTGACGCCCTTGGCCCCGGTGAACAGGACGATCCCGAACTCGTTGAGGCACATGACCAGGACGAGGCTGCCGCCGGCGGCCAGGGCGGGCAGGGCCTCGGGGAGGATCACCTGGCGGACGATCCGGGCGGGGCGGGCCCCGAGTCCCGCGGCGACCTCCAGCTGGGCGGTGTCCAGCTGGGAGAAGGCGGCGAGCAGCGGGCGCATCACGAAGGGGGTGAAGTACGTGATCTCCGCGAGGAGGACGCCCCAGGGGGTGGTGAGGAACCGGAAGGGGCCGTCGGCGACGCCGAAGACGTCGGTCCAAACGCCGTTGGCCATGCCCACCGTGCCGTAGACGAAGAGCAGGGCGAGGGTGATGAGGAAGGAGGGGAAGGAGAGGAAGACGTCGATGAACTTGGCGACGGCCCTGGCCCCGGGGAACGGGACGAACGCGATGACCAGGGCGAGGGTGAAGCCGAGGAGCAGGCATCCGGCGGTGGCGCCGACGGCCAGCCAGACGGTGGTGCCGAGGGCCTCGCGGAAGGCGTGCGAGGCGAACACGGCGGAGTAGGCGTCGAGGGGACCGCCGCCGTCGTCGGGCGCGAAGGACTGCCGGACGACCAGGGCGAGCGGGTAGAGGAACACCAGCGCGAGCACCACCACCGGGGGCAGCGCCCAGACCGCCGGTGGCAGCCGGAACCCGGTCCGGGCGGGCCGCAGGGCCTCAGCCATCGCCGACCCCCGCCGCCAGCAGCACCGCGTCGCGGGGCTCGAAGTGCAGGGTCACCTCGTCGCCCAGCGCGGGCGTCTCCCTCAGCTCGGGCAGGTCCGCCTTCACCCGGTGCCCGCCCACGTCCACGTACAGCCGGTGCGTCGAGCCGCGCCACTGCACCTCGCTGATCGTGCCGCGCAGGGCGTTCGGCCCCTCGCCGAGCCCGAGCAGGTGCGGGCGTACGCACAGGGTGGCGGTGGCGCCCGGAACCGCGGGCACGGCATCCAGGTCGAGCCGGCGGCCCGCGAAGACGGCGCCGCCGTCGGCCACCGTCACCGGCAGCAGGTTGGCGTTGCCGACGAAGGAGGCCGTGAACTCGGTGCTCGGTGCCCGGTACAGCTGCTGCGGGGTGCCGCAGTCCTGGAGCCGGGCCCGGTCCATCACGGCGATCCGGTCGGCCAGGGTCAGCGCCTCGACCTGGTCGTGGGTGACGTACAGGATGGACACCTCGGGCAGTTCGCGGTGCAGCCGGGCCAGTTCGGCCAGCATTCCGGAGCGCAGCTGGGCGTCGAGGGCGGAGAGGGGCTCGTCCAGGAGGAGGACGCCGGGGCGGATGGCGAGCGCCCGGGCGATGGCCACGCGCTGCTGCTGGCCGCCGGACAGTTCTCGGGGGTAGCGGCGGGCGTAGGCGGCCATCCCCGTCATCTCCAGGGCCTCGGTGACGCGGGCGGGGATCCCGGCCTTGGGGGCCTTCTGCGCCCTGAGCCCGAAGGCGACGTTGTCTTCGACGCGCAGGTGCGGGAAGAGGGCGTACTGCTGGACGACCATCCCGATGCCGCGTTTGTGCGGCGGGAGGGCGGTGACGTCCCGGTCGCCGATGAGCACCCGTCCGGAGGCGGGGCGGACGAAGCCGGCGACCGCGCGCAGGGCCGTGGTCTTGCCGGAACCGGAGGGGCCCAGCAGGGCCATGACCTCGCCGGGCTCGACGGTCAGGTCGAGGGAGTCCAGGACGGTGGTGCCGTGGTAGGCGACCGAGACGGAGTCGAAGCGGATGCCGCTCACGACGGCTCCGTTCCGGCGGGGAGGGCGGGGAGGGCGAGCAGGGCGGGGAGGGCGGCGACGGAGTCCAGGACGTGGGTCGCGCCGTGCCCGGTCAGCGTGGCGCGGTCGTGGGCACCGGTGAGGACCCCGGCGACGATGCCGGCGCCGGCGCGGCGGCCGCTGAGCATGTCGTACGCCGTGTCCCCGGCGACGACGGTCTCGCGTACGTCGGCCACGGCGCCGGTGCGCAGGAACGCGGCCAGCACCATGTCCGGGTAGGGGCGGCCGCGGCCGCCCGCGTCGGCGGGGCACAGGGTGAGGTCGGCGAGGTCCTGCCAGCCGAGGGCGGCGAGGATGGCGTCCTGGGTGACGCGGGCGAAGCCGGTGGTCAGGGCGACGGTGTGGCCGGCGGCGCGGAGTTCCTCGACGGCGGCGCGGGCTCCGGGGAGCGGGGCGACGAGGCCGCCGTCGACGAGTTCCGCGTACGCCTCCTCGAAGGCGGAGTTGGCGAGCCGGGCGCGGTCCTCCGTGCCGAAGAGGTGGCGGAAGACGGAGATCTTCGACTCGCCCATGGTGTCGCGGACGTACTGGAGCTTCTCGGCGTGGGCGGGGGTGCCCGGTTCGACGCCGAGGCGACCGGCGGCGTGCTCGAAGGCGCGCTCGACGAGGCCGCCGTCGGCGACGGTGGTGCCTGCCATGTCGAGGACGACCAGCCTGCGGTTCGTGTCGGTGGGGGTCTCGGTCATGCGGCTCACCAGCCCAGTTCGTTCGCGGTGGTCTCGGCTATGGCGGGCGAGCAGGTCATGCCGCGGCCGCCGGGTCCGGTCACCAGCCAGACGCCGTCGGCCACCTGCTGGCGGTGGACGACGCGGGTGGTGTCGGTGCACTGCGCGTACACGCCCGCCCAGCGGTGCCTGATCTTCGGCAGGGGGCGGCCCAGGAAGGACTCGACGACCTGGGCGAGGTGGTCGTACGGGTCTTCGAGGGTGTCGAACGCGAAGGGGTGCTCGTACTCGTGGGTGTCGCCGATGGTCAGTCCGCCGTCCTGGCGCTGGACCATCAGCAGCTGCATCTTGTGCGCGGCGGCGACGGGGGTCTGTGCCTGGGCGGCGTTGAGCTCGTCCAGGGCGGGGCTCCGGTAGGCGGGGTAGTAGCGGAAGCTGTCGGCGTCGGCGACGGAGGTGGTGAGCGGCTCGCCGAGCGGGGCGGTCTGCATCATCTGGAGCCGGACGCGGCGGACGGGGAGTTCGGGGGCGAGTTCGCGGACCAGGCCGGACAGCCAGGCGCCGGTGGCGAGGACGACGGCGTCGCCGCGGTGGACGTCGCCGTGGTCGTCGCGGACGGCGCCGGGGCCGGCCAGGTCGCGGACCTCGCGGCCGGGGAGGAAGGTGTAGCGGCCGGAGGCGCGCAGGGCCTCGCGGAGGTGGAGCTGGGCGGTGCGCGGTTCGACGGCGGCGTCGCGCTCGCACCACAGGGCGGCCTCGAAGGCGCCGCGCAGGGCCGGGTTGACCGCCCTCGCCTCGGCGGCGGTGACCAGCTCGTAGCCGCGGGCGGCGGCGTCGGGGCGGGCGGCGGCCGCCTCGGCGACCGCGTACTCGCGGGCGTTGCGTACGGGGGTGAGGGAGCCGATGGCGCGGAAGCCCAGTCCGGGCACCTCCGCGCCGATCCGCTCCCAGAGCTCGCGGGCGCGCAGGGCGGTTTCGAGCTCCTCGCCCCCGGCCCGGCCGCTGACCCAGATCTGGCCGAAATTGCGCAATGAGGCGCCGCGCGCCTCGGCCTCGCGCTCGATCTGGACGACCTCGTGGCCGCGTTGGACTGCTTGCCAGGCGTGCATGGTGCCGACCACGCCGCCTCCGACGACTATGACTCTCACGGCGACAACGGTGGGCGCGGTCCGTGACCCGGGGGGATCGCGGGGGCGACGGGTCGGTGAACAGCCCTCGACGCTTGGACTAGACCCGTTACCGTTCCGTGATGCGACTGGTGGCCGTTTTGGTTGACTTGGCGGTTGTTTGGGCGGGTGCTCCTGCCGCTATTCGGGCCGCAGGTGGGTCGTGAAGCTGAACCGGTCGCCACGGTAGAGCGAACGCACCCGTTCGAGCGGCCGGCCGTCCCGGTCCCGCGAGAAGCGGTGGATGAGCAGCATCGGGAGGGCGGGCGGGGTGCCGATCAGCAGGGCCTCGCGGGGGGTGGCGAGGACGGTCTCCAGCTTCTCGTCCGCGTCCCCGAAGGAGATGCCGAGGCTGTCGTGGAGGTAGCCGTAGAAGGAGGAGTCCGGCTTGAAATCGACGTCGAGGTGGGGGACCCGGGCCACCCGGATGTACGTGCTCTCCAGCCCGACGCGCTCGTCGTCGGCGAGCAGGACCCGCTCCAGGTGCCAGACCGGCTCGCCCGCCTCGGCCCCGATGCCGGGCGCGAGGTCGGCCGGGCAGGGAAAGCGCTCCAGGCCGATGAGGTTGCGGCCCGGACGGCGGCCCTGGCGGCGCACCCCCTCGGTGTAGCTGGCGAGGGACAGGGGCTGCTCCAGCTTGGGGCCGGCGACCACGGTGCCGCGCCCGGAACGGCGCAGCCGGCCTTCGAGCAGCAGCTCGCGCAGCGCCTGCCGCACGGTCTCGCGGGCCACCTCGTACCGCTCGGCGAGGTCGCGCTCGGTGGGCAGCGGGCCGCCCTCGCCGAGTTCGTCGAGGAGCTCGGCGATACGGGCCTTCACGGCGTAGTACTTGGGGATGCGGCCGTGCTCGGGGATGCCGGAGCGGACGGGCGAGCCGGGGCGGTGGGGCGGCGGCTGGTTCAGGTCTTCCACGCTCGGACTGTACGCGGGGCAGGTGTACGGGCTACGCGGACGTCCTGATCCTCCGGGCCCCGAGCAGCAGCCCGCCCCCGGCGGCGAGGGCGGCGGCGGCCGCGGCACCGTAGGCCCAC
Organism: Streptomyces sp. NPDC090077; assembly: GCF_044747545.1. Lineage (NCBI taxonomy): Bacteria > Bacillati > Actinomycetota > Actinomycetes > Kitasatosporales > Streptomycetaceae > Streptomyces > Streptomyces sp. NPDC090077. The sequence goes on along the minus strand of NZ_JBIVEG010000010.1, from coordinate 88,635 downwards.
TCGCGGGGGCCGGTGTGCGCGAGCGATCCCGCCTCGGCCGGGTCTTGCGGCCCCCGCACCGAGAAGCGGTACCCGCCGGCCTCGCCGACCCACTCGCCGTCGTCGGCCTTGCGCTGGACCAGCGCGGCATCGGCGACGACCTCGCCGAGGGGGGCGTCGGGGGCGAAGGCCAGCCGAACCTTGACGGTGACCGAGCCCCCGGCGGGGACGGAGAAGCCGGAGAACCGGCTCCCGCCGTCGAACACGGCGATGATCTCGTCGCGGTCGGAGCGCTCCAGGGTCACGGGGTAGGGGCCGCCGGGCGCCTCGAACTCCATCCGGAGGTGGGCGGGGCGCAGGGCCCGGGCGGCATCGGTGAAGACGACCACGGGGTGGATGGCCGTGCACGTGCCGCTGGTGGTGTTGGTCAGGTCCAGCAGCCAGCCCTGCGGCCCGGCCCCGGCCCGGTAGACCGCCGGACCACCCCGGATCCGCGCCCCGATGGGGAACGCCCCGGCCTTGCCGTCGCCGCAGGTGGCGTGCGCCCGGGAGGGCAGCGCGGGGGCGGGGCGGGCCCCGCCGCCGTTGCCGATGTCGGCGACGGCGGGGGTGCCGAGGGCGAGCAGGAGTGCGGTGAGGGCGAGGGCGTTGCGGGCGTTGCGCAGTCGCATGGGAGACCCTTTGCTGCTCGCCGGACGGTATGACGCACGGTACGGAACGGAACGCCCCCGGTGGGCACCGACCGAACCGCGGCCGACCGGAACGCTACGGGACGATGTTCGGACGAGGCGACAATCACCCCGCCCCGTGCCCGCACCCTGCCACGACCCCCCACCCCCCTCCCCGCACCCCACGCCCGAGCCCATCCGCTTTACGCCCGAACGGCGGCCGCCCCCGCCACGGAACGCCGCGGGCGCAGGAGGGGCGGGGGGGGCGGCCCCTGTCAACGCCACAGGCGCGGGGGTCCGGGGTGACGGCGCCGCAGGCGCGGGGGCGCAGCCCGCCGGCGCCGCAGGGGGTTCGGGGCGCAGCCCGCCGGCGCCGCAGGCGCGGGGGCGCAGCGCCGAGCTGCACCTCAGGGGGTTCGGGGCGGAGCCCCGAGGAACGGTGGAAGGGCGGGTAGGGGAACACGCCCCGCGCAGCGGCCCACCCCCGGCCCGCCGGACACCCCGCCCGGCCGGAGCGGCCCGCACCCGGCCGGAGCCGGCCGAGCCGGCCCCCCACCCCGCCCGGCCAGGGCAGCGGTCAGGTCCAGCCGAACACCCGCCCCCGCACCAGCGCCGCCGCCCCCTCCGCGACGCCGGCCGGGGAGCGCGCCACCGACGGGGGGTGCTCCAGCAGGACGCGGGAGGCCAGCGCCGCGCGGACCCCGGCCACGAAGGGCTCCGGGTCGGCGTCCACCACCCGGCCGCCGAGCAGGATCCGGTCCACGTCCAGCAGCGCGGCCAGGTTCGCCGCCCCCTCCCCCAGGATCCGCGCCGCCTCGGCCGGCTCGCCCCGGGCCACCGCCTCCAGGCAGAGCACCTCCAGGCAGCCGCGCCCCCCGCACCGGCACGGCGGGCCGTCCAGCCGGAGCACCTGGTGGCCGAACTCCCCCGCCGCCGAGCGCGCCCCCCGGTGCACCGCCCCGTCGAGCCGCAGCCCGGCCCCGAGTCCGGTGCCGACGTGGAGGTACACCGTCGTGCCCGAGCCGGGCCCGCCCGGAGCCGCCGCCGCGACCCCGGCGTTGGTGTCCTTGTCCAGCACCACCGGCAGCCCCAGTCGCCCCGCCAGCACCTCCCGCAACGGGTACCCCGCCCAGTCCGGGAACCCCGTCACCCTTCCGAGCACCCCGCCGCGCCAGTCCAGCGGGCCCGGCGCGGCGGCGCCCACCCCGAGCAGCGGCGGCCCCGCCCCCGCACCGCCGGAAACCCGCGCGACCGCGCGTACGACCGAATCCACCACCGGTTCGGGCCCGGCCCCGAAGTCCAGCGGCCCGCTCCACCGCGCGAGCACGCCGCCCGCCAGGTCGACGCGGACCGCGCTCAGCTCGTCGCGGTCCAGGTGCACCCCGACCGCGTGCCGGGCCCCGGGCACCAGCCGCAGCAGCGTGCGCGGCTTGCCGCCGGTCGAGGCACCGCGGCCGGCCTCGGCCACCAGGCCCTCCGCCGCGAGCCTGGCGGTGATCTTGCTGACGGCCTGCGGGGTGAGCCCCGTACGCGCGGCGAGCTCCGCCCGGCCCAGCCCCGGCGCACCGGCGGCGCGCAGCAGGTCCAGCAGCAGCGCCTCGTTGTGCCCGCGCAGCGCCGGCAGGTTCACCCCGCCCCGCCCGCCGCCGCCGTCTCCGTCCCGGTTACCCCTGTCCACCAGCCCATTGTCCACCCTCCTTGCACTTACGCAACACTGTTGCCAAAGTGGCCCCATGAACCTCTCCCCCACCTCCCCCCTGCGCGTCGCGCTCATCGGCTACGGACTCGCCGGCTCCGTCTTCCACGCCCCGCTGGTGTCCGCGACCGAGGGCCTCCTCCTCGACACCGTCGTCACCTCCGACCCCACCCGGCAGGCACAGGCGCGCGAGGCCCACCCCGGCGTGCGCATCGCCGCCTCCGCGGACGAGCTGTGGCAGCGGCCGGACGCCCCCGACCTGGTCGTCGTCGCCTCCCCCAACAAGACCCACGTCCCCTTCGCCACCGCCGCCCTCACCGCCGGCATCCCCGTGGTCGTGGACAAGCCGCTGGCCGCCACCGCCGCCGAGGCGTACGCGCTGGCCGCGCTCGCGGAGCGCACCGGGACCTTCCTCTCCGTCTTCCAGAACCGCCGCTGGGACAACGACTTCCTCACCCTGCGCCGCCTCCTCGCCGACGGCGAGCTCGGCGAGGTCCAGCGCTTCGAGTCCCGCTACGAGCGCTGGCGTCCGCAGCTCAAGGGCGGCTGGCGGGAGTCCGGAGCCCCGGAGGAGATCGGCGGCCTGCTGTACGACCTCGGCAGCCACGTCGTGGACCAGGCGCTGGTGCTCTTCGGCCCGGCGGTCCGGGTCTACGCGGAGACCGACGTGCGCCGTCCGGCCGCCGAGGCCGACGACGACACCTTCATCGCCATCACGCATGCGAACGGCGTCCGCTCCCACCTCTACGTCAGCGCGACCGCGGCCCAGCTCGGCCCGCGCTTCCGCGTACTCGGCTCGCGCGCCGGCTACGTCAAGTACGGCCTGGACCCGCAGGAGGCCGCCCTGCGCGAGGGCCTGCGGCCGGGCGGCGCCGACGGTCAGCCGTGGGGCGAGGAGCCCGAGCACCTGTGGGGCCGGCTCGGCTCGGGCGAATCCCCCTTGACCGGCGGCGGAGTCCCGGTGCCCACGGCCCCGGGCGACTACCCCGCGTACTACGCGGCGGTCGCGTCGGCCCTGCGCACGGGCGGCCCCGCACCGGTCACCGCCGAGGAGGCGGCCCGCTGCCTGGCGGTACTGGAGGCGGCCCGGAGGTCCTCCCGCGAGGGCGTGGCCGTGGAGATGTGATCCTTCTGACTTGATCCATCTTTGTCGCAAAATCGACGTTGGCCGTCCCCGGTCTACACCTATCCTTCACAGGCTGCCGATCATCACACTTGTGAAGAATGGAATCCCCACCTGTGAAGCTGCCCCGGATCGCATCCGTCGTGGCCACCGCCGCGATCGCCCCGGCCGTCCTGCTCTCCTCGCCCGCCTTCGCCGCTGACGCCTCGTCGGCGGCACCGGCCGCCCCGTCGGCGCCGACCGCGCCCGACCAGGACCCGCAGGGCGCGAAGCCCGCGGAGCCGTCGGCGAAGACCCCGGCCGCGGACCCGGCCGCCGACTACCGGGCCGAGATCCAGAAGATCCTGGACGACCCGTCGCGCGGCCCCGGCGTCCGCGAGGCCGCGATGGCGGCGCTCAAGGGAACGGTCGCCGACATGCAGACCTTCCTCACGACCGGCTTGCCGCAGCAGCAGCTGGAGGACGACCGCGTGCGGGTCGCCCGGATCGGCGAAGCGGGCGGCAAGGGCGTGCGCAGGGCGGCGGACGAGGCCATGCGCGTGAACACCCAGAAGGCGCTCACCGACTTCCTGAAGGAGGGCCAGCACGTGGCCCGCCTCGACGACGACCGCGTCGAGATGATGCGCATGCTCAACGGCGCCGGCCGGGGCATCACCCAGGCCGTCAACGACCTGATGAGCAACGGCACCCGCGAGCAGATCCGCGAGTTCGTCGCCACCGGCCAGCACAAGATCCGCGCCGTGGACGACCGCGTCGCGCTCTTCTCGATGCTGAACGGCGCGGGACCGGGCCTCAAGGAGGGGATCATCAAGCTCCTGGAGGGCAACGCGACCCCGGAGCAGCTGCGCGAGTTCATGACCAAGGGCCAGCACGCGCTGCGCGACGACGACAACAAGGTCGACATCTCGCGGATGGTGAACGGCGCCGGCCCGGAGCTGAAGAAGGCCGCCCTCGCCGCCCTCAAGGGCACCCCCGAGGACCGCGCCGCCTTCCTGAAGACCGGCCAGCACGTGGCCCGCGCCAAGGACAAGGCCGCAGGCCACACCGGCGGCACCGAAACCGGCACGGGCACCGGTACCGGTACCGGCACCACCGGCGTCCAGCCGGCCGGCGCCAAGGGCACGACCGGCAACACCAACGTCACCCCGGCGGGCGGCTCCTCCTCCACCCCGCTCGCCAGCACGGGCGCCGGCTCGGAGACGTGGATCGCCGGCACCGGCGCCGCCGCGCTCGCCGCGGGCGCCGGCCTGGTGATCGCCAACCGTCGCCGCCGCGCCTCGGCCGAAGGCTGACCGGCACCACGACCCGCACGCGGAGGGGCGGACTGCCACCGGCAGCCCGCCCCTCCGCGCACTCTTGCCCTACGCGCCCTACGCGCTCTTGAACTCCTGCCGCTGCCGGCCGAGCTTCTCGATCTCCAGCTCCACCACGTCGCCGGCCCGCAGGTACGGCTTCGGCTCCGGCTGGCCCATGGCCACGCCGGCCGGGGTGCCGGTGACGATGACGTCGCCCGGGTACAGGGTCATGAACTGGCTCAGGTACCGCACGACCTCGCCGACCGGGAAGATCTGGTCGGCGGTGTTGCCGTCCTGCTTGAGCTCGCCGTTGACCCACAGCCTGACGTCCAGGACCTGCGGGTCCGGGATCTCGTCGGCCGTGACCAGCCACGGGCCCAGCGGGGTGAACGTCTCGCAGTTCTTGCCCTTGTCCCAGGTGCCGCCGCGCTCGATCTGGAACTCGCGCTCCGAGACGTCGTTGACCAGCGTGTAGCCGCCGACGTGCGCGAGGCCCTCCTCGGCGGAGCCCAGGTAGCGGGCGGTGCTGCCGATGACGACGCCGAGCTCGGCCTCCCAGTCGGTCTTCACGCTGCCGCGCGGGATGAGCACGGTGTCGTCGGGGCCGACCACCGTGTCCGCGGCCTTCAGGAACAGGATCGGCTCGGCCGGCGGCTCGGCACCGACCTCGGCCGCGTGCCCGAAGTAGTTCAGCCCGATGCCCACGACCTTGCCGATCCGGCCGACCGCGGAGCCGATCCGCAGCCCTTCGGCGTCCAGGACCGGCAGCTCGCCGCCCTCCGCGGCCTCCCGTACCCGGGACAGCACGGACTCGTCGGACAACAGGGCGCCGTCCACGTCCGCGATCAGGCCGGACAGGTCCCGCAGGGTCCCGTCCTGGTCGAGCAGCGCGGGGCGCTCCGACCCGACGGGTCCGACACGCAGCAGCTTCATGGGCATTCTCCCGTGGTCGTGGGTGGTCGGCCCGCGGGCATGCCGGTGGAACGGGCACGTCACGGGCCGGCCGATGGGTTGCGGCCATCGGAGGATTGGTTGATCCTCCAAGATGTCCGACCAATCCGCAAGACCCTGTTCACAGACTGGAACGCGCTGCTCCGTCCTTGCGGTACTGGAGCCAGGCCCGCTCCCCGACCGACCAGGCGGTGGTGGTCAGCAGGTAGAGCCCGGCGGCCAGCGGGACCACGGCAGCCGTGACCAGCGTCCCGAACGACAGCAGCGGCAGCACGCCGCCCAGCTTCCGCATCACCGCCACCTGCTCGGCACTCAGCTCGGGCCGGCCCCCCTCACCCTTCCCGGGCACGGGCGCTGACGCCGACGCGGCCGCAGCGGCCCGCCGCCCCCGTACCGCACTCCAGGCGGCCACCCCCGCGATCGCCGCGAACAGCCCGAGGAACACCAGCCCCTGCGCCCCGAACAGACCGCCCTCCGCCAGCGCCTCCGTCCACCGGGCGCCCAGCGGCGCGGCGAACAGCCGGTGCCCGAGCAGCTCACCGCCCGAGGAGAAGGACTGGTACATCAGGAAGAACACCGGAAGCTGCAACAGCACGGGCAGGCAGCCGGCCGCCGGAGTTGCCGCACGGAACGCCGCACGCCCCAGCGGGAACAGGGCCAACCTCACGAGCACGGTGAACAGCACGATCGCGGCAGCGGTCGCAGACTCGGCCAGCACCGGCTCCAGAAGCCGGCCCAGCTCGACAACAAGATCAGTGAAAACGGACACGCGGGCCCTCCAGGGGTCTCGTCGAACGTCGAAGGAAATGCGCTTCGGCGTGACGACCCGCGAGGGGCGACAACAGCGATGGATCAGAAGAAGGCAGGAGGCACTGCGCGCCCCTACGCGGCCGTCAGGACCGGACGGCCGGGCGCCCTGGGCCGCGACCGGCCCGAGGCGTCGGGATCGCGCTGCGGCAGGAACGCCGTGCGCTGCTCGCGATCACGGATCGCGGTACGTATTCGATGGGGCGGCACGGGCCGGACGAGGCACGCGGCCAGCACGGCGGCCCCGAAGGCGACGGCAGCGGCCAGCACGACCACACCCGCAGCCAGCCCGGCATCCCCGGAGAACAGCCCGAGGACCCCTCCGAGCAGGAGCAGGGCGACCAACAGTCGCACCACCCGCGAGGACGAGAGCACACACGACCGCGCCCGAACGATCCGCTCGAACACCACTCCCACCCCCTCCGGCACCCGACAGACGAACTCACGACCGATCCTAACGGCCCGCACCGACAACGGTCTTGAGAGCCCCCCACACCACCAGCCGGTACTTGGAGGTGTATTCGGGCGTGCACGTGGTCAACGTGATGTAGGAACCGGCCGCCTCGTAGCCGTAACCGGGCTTCACCCCGCTCCGCGGCACCGGCGCGATGACCCCCACGTCCCCCGGGGTCGTCTCCGCCAGCACCTTCCCCACCGCGTACACGTACCTGCGCCCCCGCACGTCGACGTACACCTCGTCCCCCTCCCTGAGGCGGTTCAGGTACCGGAACGGCTCCCCGTGGGTGTTCCGGTGCCCGGCGAGCGCGAAGTTGCCCTCCGCACCGGGCTGAGCCGTCCCCGGGTAGTGGCCGGCGTACCCCTTGTCCAGCACGGCCCGCTTGTCGACCCCCTCCGCGACGGGCACCGCGAGCCCGAGCCGCGGAATCCGCAGCACCGCGTACGCCTCGTCCCGCACCGGAGCCGGAGCCGGCACCCTCACCGGAGCGGACCGCCCAGGAGCAGGGGACGCCGAACCCGACGCACGCGGCACCGGAGCCCCACTGGGCCCCTCCTCGACAACCACCGGATCCCCACCACCACCCCCACCCCCACTCACCGGGGCCGAAGACTCACCCGGCGCCCCACCCACCCGCTCCCACCCCTCCTCCAGCGCCTGGACCTGCTCCTGCGCGGCCGCCGCCGCCTGCCGGTTCGTCCACCACACCTGGTGCACGACCAGCAGCGCCACCACCACACCCACCGTGGTGAGCACCTCGCCGCCCACCCACAACAGCCGCACCAGACCCGCCCGCCCCACCGGCCGGCCGCCCCTCTGCACCACCACCCGCACGTGATCCCGCACGGCGGGCACCTTAAGACCTCCCCCCTCAACTGACCAGCAGCAGTACGGTGTGAACCATGCGCCCCGACACGCCTGCCGAGCACACCGCCGAAGCCGAGCGTCTGATCCGCACGGCGACCCGCTACCCCGAGGACCAGGAGCCCTTGCTCCTCCAGGCCGCGGCCCACCTCGAACTGGCCGACGCCCGGGAGCGCGCGAGCGCCCTCTACGACCAACTCCTCTCCGACTCCCCCTCCAACCCCCACCTGATCAAGGCCCGCCAGGCCGCGAACCTGTGGGAGTACGGCCACGAGGCCGAGGCCCGCGCCCTGATCTCCGGCATCCGCTCGGCGGCCCCCGCGGACCCGGCGCCCTGGGAGGTCATCGCCGAAGCCCTCGAAGCCCACGACGAACTCGAGGCCTCCCACGCGTGCTTCACCGAGGCGGCGACCCTCCTCACCTCGGAGGACACCCCCCTCACCCACGCCACCACCGCGCTCCTGACGGGCCGCCACCGGGTCCGTCGGCTCCTCGCCCTCCCCCACGACGACTGGGACATGGTGGCGGACACCCGCCACATCGGCCCGATCCCGCTGGACGAACTCCACGACCCGAAGCGCATCTGGGCCCTGGGCTCCAACGACCCGGCCGAACTCCGCGCCGAGATCGCCCGCCTGCGCGCCGAACTCGGCGACCGCCGTGCCGCCCTGTCCCGCCCCTTCCCGGTGGCGCTCCTGCACTGGCCGGCCCGTGAACTGTCCGAGCTCCTCGCCTCGTACCCCACCCTCGCGGCGGAGTACCCCAGCCGCGACGCCCACCTCACGGCGGTGGAGTCCTCCCTCCGCGCCCTGGCCGCCTCGGGCACCACGAACCTCGGCATCGTGACGGGCAGCGTCCCCTCGTACGAGGCCTTCGCGGCCTCGGAGAAGACCTCCCCTGCCTCCCCGGCCCTCCTCCCGGAATACGCCACCACCCTGGCCGCCCGAGGCAAGGCCACCCCCTGGCCCCCCATCCCCACGGCCCCCTGCTGGTGCACCTCGGGCAAGCCGTACAGCGAGTGCCACGGGCAGGATGCAGGGGCGGCGCACCCGTGAGCAAAGGACGTCTTGTCCTCCAGGGGCCGGGCGAGCTCTGCACCAACACCGAACGGGGTGAGCATGTGCTGCTCGCTCCGAGCGACGACACTGATGCCCAAGCCGTTCTCGGCTGGCTGCGCTCCTTTGACGTCGCCGGGCTGTACACGGGAGCCATCGCCAACTCAGTCGACTATGTGCTGGACGGGGCCCGGACCGGCCGCTACGACCTGCTGTCCACTGACGTCCACCCAGGCGAGAGGGCTTCGGTGGGTGCGAAGCTCGAATACGAGGTCCTGCGGTCGTTCAGCCTGCCGAAGGAGCCCCCGCTCGACACGCGGATCGCAAAGGTGCCCGTGGACATCAAGGCGACCGTCGGCGCGAACTGGGCAATACCCTCTGAAGCTCATTGCCAGCTCTGCATCTGCACCCAGATACAGCTCGGACGCAATCGGCACCGCTCGTGGCTGGTCCGCGCCCACCGCTCGTGGCTCTACCGCGGCAAGGGCAACAAGGACGGCAAACGAGGTCTGGCCGTAGACGCCCGGGAGCAGTGGAGCATTCCCCTGTACGACTGGACGCCGCTGCCGGTCAACCCCCTGACGCGGCTCACGGCAGAGGAAGCCGCCCTCGTCCTCGCAAAGCGTCCTGGGCAGGAGCACCGGTTCGCCATGATGTTCCGCTACCTCGAAGGACAAGTCATACCCCGCAGCGTCATCGCAACCGTCGGCGCTGGACGACATGATCCGCTTCGCCGGGCCCGGAACATCAGAAGGCGCCTCGCACAGGATGGCCTTACCCTGCTGTGCGGGAAGTGGAGGGACCAGCAAGATCTCGCAGCGGCATACAAGATCACGCTGGGGCCAGAGGACTGGGTCGCGCTGCGCCTGGAGGAAGGGCATTGCCATGATGAGTGAGGACCCATGGCAGCCTCCCGAAGGTTCCTGGGCCTCCTCCGCTGCCCGGCGCCGCAACATGCAGGCGATCCGCAGCCGCGACACCAAACCAGAGTGGATCATCAGGCGTCTCGTTCACGCACGAGGACTGCGCTACCGGGTCGCCGCCCGCCCGCTTCCCCGGCTCCGCAGGACCGCTGACCTTGTCTTCGGGCCAACGAAGGTGGCGGTATTCGTGGACGGCTGCTACTGGCACGGGTGCCCCGAGCACTATGTGCCTCCCAAGACCAATCAGGGCTACTGGTCGGAGAAGGTGGCCCGGAACATCGCGCGGGACCGTGACACGGACCGGCAGCTGGAGGAAGCCGGCTGGCTCGTGCTCCGCTTCTGGGAGCACGAGGGATCAGAAGCCTGCGCGGCGGCGATCGCCGCCGCCGTGCAGGATCGCCGCCGTTAGTTCCCGGCCTGCACGGCCTCCTGGCGCGCCCCGCGCAGTACCTTCGCGATGGCCTCGCCGACTACGCGCGCCACGGGCGGCGGGAAGGCATTGCCGACCTGACGGTACTGTGCGGTCTTGCCGGGAAGCTTGCCCTCGGACGGGTCTCCCTCGAAGTCCCATTCCGGAGGGAATCCCTGGATGATCGCGGCCTGGGTGACCGTGAGCATCGGACCGTTGCGGAAGAGGTCGCGGTCCGAGCTGTCCTTCTTCTCTACGTCCTTCGGCGCGTTGGCTACACCGAGGGCGTTCACTCCCAGCTTCGCCCAGGCCGCTTTGGCCCGGCTCGGCCCGAGGTCGGCGCCGCCGTGCTTCTTGGACCCGCCGACGAGGGTGGGCGCGATTCCGGTAGCGGCGGCCTTGTGCCAGTCCGCCAACGCCTTGGCGGCTTTCCGGCCCACGGCTCCGCCCTTCGTGATGAACGGCTTGTACCGCTCGTTCATCGTTTCACCGAGGGCTTCGCCTACCGTCTTGATCTCCGCGTTCGGGGCAGGCCACTCAAAGCCCTCAACACCGGGGATATCCGCGCGGATGGCCACCAGAATCGCCCGCGGGCGCAGCTGCGGAACGCCGAAGTTGCTGGCTTCCAGAACCCTCCAGCCGCACACCTTGTACCCGGCGCCGTCGTACTCCGTCCGGTCACCGGTCACGGGATCAACAGCCCATCCACCCTGCAGGCGCGCCTCGACCCAGTCCCGGTAATCAGTAAACTTATCGTCCTTGATTCCCCGGACATTCTCAATCATGACCGCCTTCGGCCGGAGCTCGTCTACGAGCTGCAGCATCCTCGGGAAAAGGTCACGTTCGTCATCCTTTCCGAGCTGCTTTCCTGCATGCGAAAAGGGCGGACAGGGAACGCCACCTGCAAGGAGATCCAGTTCCTCCTCCTCCAGGGGGTGGCCAAGGAATTTTTCAGCCTTGTCCAGCTGCACCGTCGGCTTGAAGTCATTGACATCGCCTTCAATGATGTCGCAGAAATCCCGCTCGAATTCCCAGCCGTCCCTGCTGGTGACGTTGCGCAGCAGGGTCGCTGCGGCGTGCTGGTCGATCTCGACGAGTGCGAGGTGCTTGAAACCAGCCTGGTGGAGGCCGATGGCCTGCCCCCCGGCGCCGGCACAAATCTCAATCGAGGTCAGCGCGTCGTCGCGGGCGCCCATCGAGTCCTCCTGGTGTAGCAGATGCAGACAGGCAAGTGTCGCATCTGCCACTGACACCAGGGGACACTTCGGTCCGCGGGGGTGCGGCGGCTCTCGTCCAGCGCACCGGTCCACTGCTTCTCAGCGGCCTCCCGCGACCCGCACGTGCTCGAGCAGGGCTCGCATGTCGGCCTCATCCATACCTGCGGTCACCGGCTGTTCTTCCTGGAGATCGCCCAGCTGCCGCACCGAGGGGTCGTCCAGGATGGCCCCCATGAACTCCAGCTTCTCCGCGAGGCGCAGCGCGACCACCTCGTCGATCGTTCCTTCGGACGCGAGCACCGTGACGCGAGTCTCAGTATCCGGGGCCAGGCCCAGGCGGTGAATACGGTCCAGGCTCTGCAGGAACCTCCCTGCCATGAAATCTCGGTCCACGTAGACCGCGTCGTGGCAGTGGTGGTGCAGGCTGATGCCTTCACCCAGCGTGGCCGGGTTGGAGATCAGCACGAGGCAGTCCGGGTCGTTGCGGAACCGGTTGATCTGCTCCTCCCGGTCCTGGGTCCCGCCGTGGACCACGGCAGGCTGGAACTCGCCCAGCAGCTGCTCCAGGCTCGTGATATTGCGGACGAAGGTCGACCACACCAGGGTTTTACGGCCCGCCGCCGCATTCCTGGAAACGATCTCCCTCAGTTCTCGGTACTTGGGCGGCATCTCATACTGAGGAAGCCGCTGCAGCAGACCGTAGAGCGGCTCGTCCTGCGGAATGTCCAGCGGCGGCACCTGGAAACTGAGGGCTTCGTGCCTGGTGCTTCCCTCCACCAGCAGGGCAGGGCTGGTGGCAGCCATGAGCAGCCGGAGCATCGCCTTGCCGAGCGCGTCGAAGTCTTCCCTCGACAGCTCGGCGCGCGCGGTGAACCGTCCGACCAGGGCGTCGTAGATTTCGCGGTGCAGTCCGTCCAGCGGCACCGTCCGGATAACCGGCTGGAAGGGAGGCAGCCCCAGTTCCCTTTTGGTCGTGCGGGTGAACAGCGGTCGGAGTACCGAACTCGCGTGCGCCAGGTCGCCCCCCGCCACGGCCTGTGTGACCACCCGGCGGCCGTGACCGGGCCACACGAACGACAGCAGGTTCTCCAGGTCGCGGGCTCCGTTGGGGGCAGGCGTGCCGGTAAGGATCAGGCGCCGTCGGCTCAGCGGCCCCAGCGCCATGCAGGCACTCCCGTAGGTCCCCTCGGCACCCAGCTTCATCCGGTGCGCCTCATCGAGGATCACCATCGACGGTGCAGCGCGCAGCCACCCCGCCAGTCCTGTCAGCGAGCGGTCCAGCCGTTCGTAATTGACCACCAAGATCTCGGCATGCGGATCCGGAGTCCTGCCCATGACGGTGGTCACCGGCGGATTTCCGAAACACTCCAGGCTCTCGGAGATCCAGGACTCATAAGCCGACTTAGGGCTCACTACGAGCAGCCGCCGGGCCGTCCCGCGTTCCTTCATTGCCGCGTAAACGGCCAAGCCGACCCTCGTCTTGCCGGCGCCGGGAACGCTGAAGTTCGCGCCGTGCCTCAGCGCGAGCAGTCTGGCGATGTCCCGCTGCTGGAAGCCCGTAAGGTCTGCGCGCCAGTCGTCCCCGAGAAGGCCGGCCACTGAGTCGGCATCTGCCGAACCGGCTCCGGTCCCGTCGACGTGCGGGACCTCGTCCAAGCAGGCGGCCGCCTGGTCCGCATCGTCGAAGACATCGCTGACGAGCGCGAGCAGGTCCTCGTCCCACTCGACGGAGTCCGGAGCCGGCCAGTCCGACAGCACGTGCAGACCCGCAAGGAAGTCGTCGAGCGGGACCTCAAGCAGGTGCGGGCCTCGCTGTCCGCCGACCGGGAAGGCCGTGGCCACATGGGTCAGGTCAGCACCGAACGGCTCACCAGCACGCAGTACGGCCCTGGTGCGGGAGACGTCGAAGGCCAGATGCAGCGACGGCTCGGTCACTCCTCCTCCTTCTCCTGCATGGCACTGAGCAGCCACACCACACCATCGCCAGGTTCCTCAATACGGGCCGCCTCCCGGGCGAGCTTCATGAGACTGGACTTGAGAGCCAGGATCGCCTCGTCGAGCGTCTCCTCATCCAGATTGCGGGAAGCCCTGGCAAGGGTCATATCCGTAACGCACTGCTCAATGTCCTGAACGGCGTCGTTGAGACGGTCCGGAGCAGCCTGCTTGCGCTTGCGGACACGCGCGTCCTTGCCCGCCGGCACGAGCGCCTCCTCCACCGCCTCTCTGGCCTGCCGCCACAGCTCGGCCGCTTCGTCGGACTCCTGCTGGTCTACCGCTCCCGGTGCCCGCTCCACAGCCTTCGCCCGGAGCAGCGTGTTCGTGAAGGCCTTCGCCGCCGCTACGTGCGGGTTGTCAGCCGGCAGCGCCCGGTTGAGGCCCGGAATGACACGGGCCGCAGCGGGCTGGGCGGGAGCCTGCTTGAGCTGCTCCGGAAGGTGCCGCTGCAGATAGCGACTGCGGAAGTCCACGTCGGCGAGACGCACGTCCGTCTTCGAGAACTCCAGCACGATCAGCGCGAGCCGGTTCTCCTTCAGCAGGTCAGCCTGTCCCGGGTTCTGCCGGGACGCCTTCGCAAAGGCACGATGGAGCTCACGCAGCTTCTCCTGCTGGTCCTCGAAGTCCATCAGCTTGAGCTGCGCCGACCCGGTTTGGGACCGCGCTACGAGGTCGTTGAGCGTGGACAGCACCCAGCGGTCCTGCTCAGCGGTCTCCGTCCGGATCCGGAAGTCCTTGGCGATGTCGGCGAGCGGCCGGCCCGCGGCCGCCTGCTCCTCGATGGTCAGCAGCCGGTTGATGTACGAGTACGGCCGACGGGTGTCATGGCGCAGCTGCAGCGACAGCTCGACCGCGTTGATGTCGGACCAGGTGCAGGACTCCGGAAGCACTCCGACCCGGACGCTCGGCACGCCGAGTTCACGCAGCGCAGCGACCCGGGTGTTGCCGTTGACGAGGATGCCGTCGCGCGTGACCAGACCGGGCTCGTTCTGGCGGTACTCCTTGAGGCTCGCCTTGAGCTCGTCGAAGTCGCCGTCCCGCTTGGCCGGGTTCGAGGGGAGTGCCTGGAGCAGGTACCGGAGGTAGTCCTGGCTCTCCGGCGCCCAGGGGTTCGCGGTGAGCAGGCGGTCACGCTCCAGATCGAAGCTGCGCTGAGCCCGGATCCGATGCGTAGAAGGGTTGAAGTACAGCTGGTCCACCGGCAGATCGATGACCTGGACCACGAGCGGCTTCGTCCGCCACTCGACCATCAGCGTCTCCTGGAGGCCGTCGCCTGCGCTGACTTCCTTGAGCCGCTTCTCGACCAGTTCCTCGTTCTCAGCGGCACGGGGCGGCCGGCCGAAGTCCATGCTCACGGTGTGTTCTCCTCTGACTGCATGTCCATGGATGCGTAGTGGGCGGGAAAGGGGTGGGGGCCGTTGCGCCACACAGCCCCCCATATGCCTATTGTCAGACCGGCGGCAGTGACAGGGCCGCACGGATCTTGTTCCTGGCGTCGGCCGGAAGCGTACGGAAGTCCGCCCAGATGCGCTCCACCTCAGCGAACTCCCTTGCGTCGGCGGAGACCCACTCCGTCAGGGTCTTGCGGTCCAGCCCTCCGAGCCGGCCCACCCGGGCCAGGACCGCGTCCGCGTCAGCCGTCAGCCCCTTGCCTCCCACACGGCAACGGTTGCACTCGGCGACCTGCTCCACCTGGGTACCGCCACCGGGCTGGACGACCGGCCGCCGGGCGATGTCGAGCTGGGCGGACACGAAGGTTCCCGCGTACATCTCCCCCGCGGTGATGCCGCACGAGCGGCAGTGGTGTCCATCGCGAGCCAGGACCTCACGACGCCGCGTATCGGTGATCGACGACGCCGGACGGGTCCCCTTACCCGGCTCCCATACCGGCTCGCCCTGGAAGACGAACCGCTGCTCGTGCTGGTTCAGCCCCAGATCCTCGCGGTTGGTGTCGATCCTCCACCCGAAGTCACGCAAGTCGCGCACCCGCCGGTCGGCCTGGCTCACGCCGGGAAAGGCCTGCTTCACGTCTTCCTTCGTGAAGACGTTCCCCTCCCCCACCACCGTGACGAGCCACAGCGCCGCGCGCTTCATCGTGCCGAACTTCTCATCCGTCCACGACGGAAGACTCATGCCCATCTCCTCTATTCCTGGTCAGGGTTGAACTGTCCGGCTGCCCCCTCGGGCAGCTGGAGGCCCCCCACCGGCACCTCAGCGAACGACGTAACTGTTGCTCAGCACTCGCCAGGAAAACCAGTGCTGACGGAATATCGAGGTCAGATGAAAACTCCAGGCGGTTCACCAAAGGCCCTTCCGCCGGAAGGATTCTGTGAGATACCAGAGACTGAGGGGAATGGGAGCGGGGATGCCGCGGCGCACTAGAAATTGGAAGAAGCTGCCTGCCGGTCTGTCGGCTGCGCACCGGGACCTGGTCCAGATGCTGCGCAGGCTGCGCGACTGCAGTCACAAGACCCAGGTAGAGATCGCCAGGTCGGGGTTCCTGGTAGCAAGCAGCCTTTCCAACCACCTCAACGGCGGCCGGATCCCCGACGAACCCCAGGTCAGGGCCTTCTACAAGGCGATCCGGAAGGAGTTCGAAAGCATCGGCGCAGACCTTGCGGACCTCCCCTGTTCTCTCGAGGAGCTGCTGGAGCTGCGGCGGCTGGCACGCATCCAGCACTGCGCATGCGTCCCTCACGACGAGGAGCCAAAGGCGCCCGCAGTACCTGACGACGCGCCGGCTTTGCCGGTCTTCCAGCCGCTGCCGGGCCGGGTCAGCCGCCAACCCCGGCGTTTGAGACGCCAGCCGATGCAGAGGAGGACGGTTTCCCGCCATGTCCTGCGGAGGGCATCGGCCAGGCCGCCGGTGCCGGTCCCCCTCCCGGAAGGGGACCGGCCGCGCACCGGATACTCCCAGGCCGCCGACTGGACCGAGCTGGAAGTACTTATGGACTTCCTCGCCGACGGCCGCCACCGCGACGCGGGACTGCTGCTGTGGCGTGCCGGGCGCACCCTCTCGCCGGCAGAGCTCCTCCAAGCGGTGAGCTCCTGTCGAAGCGCCGGGCAGGAGGACGCCGCCGAAGCCGTTCTGACCAGCGTGACGGAACGCGCCGACAAGCAAGCCGTCTTGAACATCGTGGCGGCGTTCCAGCACGCCGGGCGGGCGGAAGACGTGGCATTCCTGCTGACCGCCGCCCAGAGCACTAGCTGAACTCCAGGGCAAGCTGCTGGTGCCCCCTGGCCAGGGCCGTGGGTGGGGTGGGGCGGGTGGTGCCCAGCGTCAGGAGGTGGCGGAGGGCTGCGATTACCTCGTGCGGGGTGTCGCGGATCATCGACGGGGTTGCGCTGACCACCAGGATGCCGTGGGCCTCCAGGCGGAGGCGGCGGCGGAGGGTGGCCTGCCAGGCGTCGCGGGTGTAGTGGTACTCCGCCGAGTCGACCTCCAGGGCCACGCCCTCGTCGGGCCAGTAGGCATCCGGGCTGGCCAGGAAGGTGCCGTCCGGGGTGTAGAGGCGGGCGTTCCACAGCGGGGTCGGGAGGCCGGTGCCGGTGAGGGCGTCGCGGGCGCGGGCCTCGGCGACCGAGCGGACCCCCTCAAGGAGTTCCCCGGCGGCGGCGCGGACCGCCGGGCGGGACAGGAGGCGGGAGGTGCGGAGTTCGGTGTGGAGGTCGTGCGGGTGGCACCAGCCGGACTGGACGACCTGGGCCAGGACCGAGCGGACCCGGTCGGGGCTCGGGCAGCGGGCCGCGAAGTCGGCGGCGGCGCGGACCGGGCGGGCGCTGGGGACGCCCGCGACCGTGATGGTGCGCGGCCAGCGGGAGGTGGTCAGGGGCCGGACCTGCGGGGTGCCGGCCAGCCGGCGCGGGGCGCGGACCAGGACGTCGGCGGGGGCGGGCGGGGCGTCGCGGATGCGAGGAGGGAGAGCGCCGCGGCGCCGGTGAGGGCGGCGGTCTCGCCGGAGAGCGGGTCCGCGGCCGGTTCGGCGGCGTACAGGACCGCGGCCAGGGCCCGTTGGCGCTGGTCGGGCGGGCCGGTCTGGAGGAGGTAGACGCGGGGCAGCAGGCGTTGCCAGGGCCCGCCGGGGCGGGTGCGGGAGTCGACGGTGCCGGCCGGGACCCCGGCGGTGACGGTGAGCTGGTGGCGGGTGGCGAGGCCGAGCTGGCGGCGGGCCGCCTTGACGCTTCCGGGCGTGATCATGGCCCGGGTATGCCCGCTGCGCGTCCGGTCTAGCGGGGGCGGCCCGGGTGGTCCGGGGACAGGAAGACGACGACGCCCGTCTGCGTGCCGGGGAGCGCCGGCACCTCGTGCCACCCCAGGCGGCGGTACGTGGCCACCGTGTCCGTGGCCAGCCGCGAGGTCAGCAGCCAGGCCCGCCGCTCCGGCGCGTCCGCGGTGATCTCCGCGAGCAGGGCCCGGCCGGTGCCGCGGCCGCGCGCGTACGCCCGTACGGCAAGCTCGTCGACCTCCAGCGCCCCGACGAGCAGTTCCCGCACCCGGTCGGGTCCGAGCTGGGCGGCGACCTGGGGGTACGCCCGGTGCTGCGGGAAGGGGGACTGCGTCAGCCAGCCGGTGGCGAACCCGTCGACGCCGGTCTCGGACTGCGCGAAGGCCATACGGAAGCCCGGGCGCCGGACGTCCGTCTGGAGGCGGGTGGAGAACTGGCGAATGGTTTCTTCGCATTCGTTCCAGGGCGCGGCGGAGAAGACGTCGGCGTAGGCGTCCACGAGTTCGTGCTCAAGGTCCAGGACCGTGCGTCCGTAGGAGATCACTGTGTCGGCTCCTGGGGTGATTGGGCGGTTTCCGGCTGGAAGACCGAATTTACGCCCAACGGGTTCCCGCACCCGGTGATGCGCAGAACCGGCGAGTGTGCGACAAATCGCCTCCGCACCGTCCGTGTCGCGGACCGGGGTGGGGCGTTGAGCAACCCGTGAACACGGACAGACTGCTGCGGGCGGCAGGACAGTGCGCGCTCGCCTTCCTCCTCGTCCTCGGGGTCGTCGCACTGCTGCCGCGCGCGCTGCGGGAGGCGTTGCCGGACGCGGTGGTGGGCGGGGCGGTGCTGGTGCTGGGGGCGGTGGGCGTCCGGCGGGCGTCGAGGCGCCCGCGTTAGGTTTGACGGAGCCGGTGCCGATGCCGGCCGTTCCATCGGAAGAGACGACGTGTGAGGGAGTTCGAGATGGCTCGGGTACCGAGTTCCGCGGTTGCGGCGGCAGGGCTGGTCGGCGGCTACGCCGTGGCCCGCTGGACCAAGAAGCGGCCGCTGGGCGGTGTCGTCCTCGGCGCCGCCGGGCTCGTGGCCGGCCGCGAGTGGCACAAGCGCGGCGGCGTGCCCGCGGCCGCCGGCCTGGGTGCGCTGTACCTGGCCGGCTTCGCGGGGGCCCACCCGCTGGCGAAGAAGGTCGGCGCGTGGCCGGCCGTCGTGGGCGCGGCCGGTGTCGTCGCCGCGACCGCCTGGGCCGTGGCGGACCGCTCCGCCGCCGCCTGACCGGTCCCTCCGGGGGCGGGGGGCCTTGTCCCGTCTCCCGGGCGGGGCTCCTGCCCGGGCCTGGGCGTCCCGTTCCCCCGACGGGGTCTGGTGGGGCCGCTGCGCGGGGCTGTCCCCTACCCGCCCTTCCACCGTTCCTCCCCCAGCTACCGCTGGGAGGTACCCCCAAGGCGCTGCCCGGACCCGCGCCTCAAACGCCGGCGGGGCTGAAATTTCCTGGGGGCTCCGGTCGCCGTTCGGTGCGGGTATCAGCCACGGAGGAGCCGAGGACGCCGAGACGGGAGGAGCGCGTAGCGATCTGATGCGTCTGGGTGCTCCGCAGGGGGTTCTGGTCGGGCTCTCGTGCGGGTTGCCGCGCCCCTGGCCCGGGATCAGCGCGACGCAGGCCGGGCGGGCCGGCGCTCGACCCCTCGTCTCATCGCTGAGGGACCCGTCCCTCTGTCCTCTGCCCCGTGCCGTTTCTTTGGGGGTTTCCCGGCAGTCTTTCGGCTTTCCGGGGCGGGTCGGCCTGTCAAGGGTGGAGCGAAGCGACATCGCGAAGCGACGCGACCGAAGGGAGCGCCCTTGACAGGCCGGCACGAACCGGAAGGACGATGGGACTGACGGGAAGCCCCCAACCCTCCCTGAGACTGCCCGAGGGGGTACCGGCCCCCCGGCCCGCGCCGCAGGCCTCGTACCCCCTACCCCCCCAACGCCCGCGACACCGTGTAGATCAGCAGGCCCGCCAGGGCGCCGACCACCGTGCCGTTGATGCGGATGAACTGGAGGTCGCGGCCGATGTGGGCCTCGATCTTGCGCGAGGTGTGTTCGGCGTCCCAGGCCGCCACCGTGTCGGTGATCAGCGAGGTGATCTCCCGCCGGTAGGTGGCGACGACGTACACCACCGCGCCCTCGATCCAGCCCTCCACCTTCTCCTGGAGCCGCCCGTCCGTGGCGAGCCGGGCGCCCAGCGACATCAGCGAGGACCGGACCCGCAGCCGCAGCTCGCTCTGCTCGTCCTCCGCCGCCGAGATGATCATCGTGCGGATCGCGGACCACGCCGAGGCGATCACGTCCTGGATCTCGTCCCGCGCGAGGATCTCGGACTTCAGCCGCTCCACCCGCGCCCGCGTCTCCGTGTCCGACTGGAGGTCCGCCGCGAAGTCGCGCAGGAAGCGGTCCACCGCCCCGCGCGCCGGATGCCCCGGCATGTCGCGCATCTCCGTGACGAAGCGCAGCAGCTCCTTGTACACCCGGTCGCCGATCTTGCGGTCGACGAAGCGCGGGGTCCAGCCGGGGGCGCCGCCCTGGACGGCGTCCATCACGGAGTCCCCGTGGGTGACCAGCCAGTCGTGGGCCTTGGCGCACACCAGGTCGACGGCCCGGTGGTGGCCCCCGTCGGTGACGACCCGTTCCAGGGTCTTGCCGATGCCCGGGGCGATCTCCGCCGCCTCCGCCCGCCGCGTGATCGCCTCGCCCACCACGGCCTGTACGTCGGAGTCCCGCAGCACGGTCAGGGCTCCGCGCAGGGCGGTGGCCAGCTCCGCCGTCACCCGGTCGGCGTGCGCGGGCTCGGCCAGCCAGGCGCCGAGCCGGCCGCCGATGCCGAGGGAGTGCAGCCGGGCGCGCACCACGTCCGCCGACAGGAAGTTCTCGCCGACGAACTCGCCGAGGGAGACGCCCAGCTGGTCCTTCTTGGTGGGGATGATCGCGGTGTGCGGAATCGGCAGCCCGAGCGGCCGCCGGAAGAGGGCCGTCACCGCGAACCAGTCCGCGAGCGCGCCCACCATGCCCGCCTCGGCCGCGGCGGCGACGTACCCCGCCCACGCGCCGGCGCCCCAGGCGTTCTGCGCGCACTTGGCCAGTACGTAGACCAGCGCAACCAGGACGAGCAGTCCCGTCGCGGTCGCCTTCATCCGGCGGACGCCACGCTGCCGCTCCTCGTCCGCCGCGTTGAAGACGAACCCGCCCCGCGGCGGGGCACCCTGTGGCGGGGCACCCCGTGGCGGGGCCGACGGGCCTCTCGTCCGCTCACCCGTGCTGCTGTTCACGTGCCGCTCCTGCCCTTCCCCCGATGGCCGGTTTTGTCTGCATAGCATCCGACTCCCGGGAGGTCCGGGGAGTTCCCGGCGCGCCGCCGGAGGCGCTGTGACCCTTCCGCTAGAGCTCCTTTAGAGCTCCTTGCGGGACGTCTCGCCGTCCAGCCCCTTCGATCCCTTCGGCCCCTTGAGCCCCTTCGGCTGCTTGACCTTGACCGCGACCCCGCCCCAGAAGGCGAGGCCGTTCACGACGACGCGCGGGGCGCCCGGCTCCGGCCGGTTCTCCACGGACTTGCCCTGGTCGAAGGCGCCCATGATGCCGATGCCGCGTACGTCGACCTCGACGCCCGGCGGGACGGTGATCTCGATGCCGCCCATGACGGCGACGCAGGTGATGACGACCTCGCGCTGCGCGAAGTCCGCCTCGCGCAGGTCCAGCTCGCCGCCGCCCCAGATCGCCACGGCGTTGAACCGGGCGGGCACGGTCCAGCGCCCCTTGCGCTGGAAGCCCGACATGACGGCGACGGCCGTGGCGGAGGTTCCCGTACCGCCTATCCGGTCCGGCCAGGACGAGGCGGCGGGCGCGGAGGCGGGCGCGACCGGGGACGGGGAGGTTCCGGCCGCCGGCAGGTCGCGGGTGAGCGGTTCGAGTTCGGCGTACGTACGGGACGTGTACGCCGCCTCCAGCCGTTCCTCGAACTCCTCCATGTCGAGCCGGCCCTCGGCGACGGCGTCCCGGAGCCGGTCCACCACCCGCTCGCGGTCGGCGTCCGACGCCCTCAGCGCGGGCGGCTCGGCCTTCTCCAAAGACGTCTTCTCCGGCAACGGCTTCTCCGGCCGCTCGTCACTCATATGGCCCACCCTATGCAGAGACCCGACGCCCCACCCCGGGGCGAACCCTGATTTCCCCCTACCTCGAACCCCCACCCCTCATCCCCTCATCGCCCCATCACCTCACCCCCCCATCACCTCACCCCCCATCACCTCACCCCCTCATCCCCTCACCCCCGCCCCGCGTACATCCGCGCGATCACGTCCTCGATGTCCGGGTCCCGCACCGACAGGTCCAGCAGCGGGTATCGGGCCGCCACCGCCGCCACCAGCGGCGCCGCCGACTCCCCCGCCGGAAAGGCCAGCCACTGCCGCGGCCCTTCGACCCGCACCACACGGGCCCCCGGCACCTCCACCGGCGGGAGCTCCCGCTCCAGGTCCACCACCAGCGTCCGCTCGCTGCCCTCGCCCAGCGCGTGGAGTCCGCCGAGCGCGCCGTCGTACATCAGCCGGCCGTGGTCGATCACCATCACCCGCTCGCACAGCTGCTCGATGTCCTGGAGGTCGTGGGTGGTGAGCAGCACCGTGGTCCCCAGCTCCCCGTTCAACTGCCGCAGGAAGGCCCGCACCTTCGCCTTGCTCACCACGTCCAGCCCGATCGTGGGCTCGTCCAGGTAGAGCACCTCCGGATCGTGCAGCAGCGCCGCCGCGATGTCCCCGCGCATCCGCTGCCCCAGGGACAGCTGCCGTACCGGTACGTCGAGCAGTTCGCCCAGGTCCAGCTGCTCCACGCACCGTTCCAGGTTCTCCGCGTACCGCGCCGCCGGGATCCGGTACATCCGGCGCATCAGCCCGTACGAGTCCTTCAGCGGCAGGTCCCACCACAGGGTCGTGCGCTGCCCGAACACCACGCCGATCCGGTGTGCGAGCCGCATCCGCTCGCCCGCCGGGTCGATGCCCGCGACGCGCAGCCGGCCGCCGCTCGGGGTGAGGATCCCGGTCAGCATCTTGATGGTGGTGGACTTCCCGGCCCCGTTCGGCCCGATGTATCCGACGACCTCCCCGCGCGCGATCGCGAAGCTGATCCCGTCCACGGCCCTGACCTGCCGTTTCTCCCGGCGCAGCAGTCCCGTCCGACGCCGTACGTCGAAGACCTTCTCGACCTGCTCCAGCAGGATGAGCGCATCACCGCCCACCGCCTCCACCTCCGCCTCCGTCTCCGTCTCCGTCTCCGCCACGTCCAACTCCCCGACTCCCCTAACTCCCCGTGCTCCGGTACGAACGGACGCCCGCGCGCCACGCCAGCGACGCGGGCAGGAACACCGCGAAGGCCACCAGCGGGCTCAGGAACGCCACCCATCCCGGCAGCCCCAACGGATCGGGCCGGCCCAGCACGTACAGCGCGGGCAGCCAGTTGACGAAGGCCAGCGGGACCACGTACGTGGCCCCGCGCAGCAGCTCCTTCGCGAACACGGTCGGCGGGTACTGGAGCATGGTGCAGCCCCCGTACGTGAAGGAGTTCTGCACCTCCGCGGCGTCCCCGGCGAGGAACTGGAAGGCCGCGCCGGCCACCAGCACCCCGCCGAAGATCCCCGCCCCGGCCACCACCATGACCGGCACCAGCAGCACCTTCCCGGGGGTCCACTGCACGTCCAGCACCGAGACGGCCCAGCCCAGCACGCCCAGCCCCTGCACGATCCGCCCCAGCCGGCGCAGCGCGAACCGGTCGGCGGCGACCTGGGCGAGCAGCGGGACGGGGCGTACGAGCATGGTGTCGAGGGAGCCGTCGCGGATCCGGGCGCCGACCCGGTCGGTGTTGCCGAGGAGCAGGTCCGCCAGGCCGAGGGAGGCCGAGCAGGCCCCGTACAGCAGGGCGGTCTCGGGCAGGGTGAAGCCGCCGAGCGCGTCCACGTGGGAGAACATGACGGCGATCGCCACGAAGTCGAGGGCGGTGATCGCCCCGTTCCCGAAGGTGGCCAGCAGGAACGACATCCGGTACGTCATCGTCGAGCGGATCCACATCCCGGTGATCAGCCCGTAGCCGCGCAGCCCCTCCCGGAGCCGGCCTCCGGCCCGCGACCCCGCCCCGTACTCCCCCGCCCCGTACGCCCCCGCCCCGTGCGCCCGCCCGGGCCCGGATGTCCGCGCCCGGCGGTCCACCGTCGCCTCAGCCACCCTGGACCACCACCTTCCGTGTCGCCGCCGACTGGACCAGCCGCCCCGCGCCCAGCAGGACCAGCGCCCACACGGCCTGGAAGCCGAGGGCCCGTACGGCAGCCCCGGACCCGGCGTGGGTGCCGAGCAGCACGTCCAGCGGGACCTGGAGCATCGCGGCCCACGGCAGCAGCCGCAGCAGCTCGCCGAAGCCGCCCGGGAAGACGGTCAGCGGCAGCAGCATCCCGGAGCAGAAGATGGTCAGGACGGTGGCCATCAGGTTGACGCCCGCACCGTCCAGCAGCCAGAACGCCGCCAGCCCCAGCAGGTACCGCACCCCGAAGCCGACGACCAGCCCGAGCGCGACCGACACCAGGAACAGCAGCCAGCGCAGCGGGTCGGAGGGCAGCGCGAGGGTGAAGGCGCACGCCCCGGCCACCAGGGGCAGCACCCCGCGCCCCAGGAGCTGGAAGGCCGCCCGGCCGAGGTCGGCGGCGAGCCACCAGGCCTGGAGGTCGGCCGGGCGGTACAGGTCGACGGCGATGTCACCCGTGCGGATGCGCTCCTGGAGCTCCTCCTGGAAGCCGCCGCCGATGAGCGATCCGGCGGCCAGCAGGGACTGGCTGACCCAGACGAAGGTGAGGGCCTGGGCCTGGTCGTAGCCGCCGAGGTGGGGGCGCTCGTCCCACAGGGCGAGGTACGTGTAGGCGACGATGAAGCCGAAGACGGTGTTGGTGAACACCCCGGCGGCCGTCGCCGTCCCGTAGGTGGCGTAGCGCCGGAACCCGCCGGCCGCGACTGCCGTGTAGAGCCGCACCGCATCCCTCCGTTTCCCGCATCGTTCCCACGTCGTCCGGAGCCGTCGGACCTCCACCGGAGGACCGGCACCGGAGCGGACACCGGACCCGGCACCAGACCGGCACCGGACCGGCACCGGACCGGCGCCGGACCACATCGGCCAAAGCGCGCGAGCTTAGTGCGGAGGGGCGAGCCACGCGACCGTTTTACGCCAGTCCATCCGGACAACATGAGGTAAAAATGTGGATATTTCCCACAGCCATCACGGTCACGAGGAGCCCCGGAGATGAGCGACCAGTCACCACCCCCCGGCTGGCCCCCTCGCGACCCCGACACCCCGGCCGGGGCCCCGCCCTCCGCCCCGGGGCCGCACCCCACCCCGAAGGCCCGCCCCCGGCGCACCGGATGGCGCCGCTTCCTGCCCACCTGGCGCATGCTCCTCGGCACCCTGCTGCTGGTCGCCCTGCTGATCTGCGGCGCGCTCGTCGCCGGGTACCTGCTGGTCGACATCCCGCCGGCCAACGCCGCCGCCACCGCCCAGTCCAACGTGTACCTCTACGCCGACGGCTCCCAGCTCGCCCGCGACGGCGAGGTCAACCGCGTCAACGTGCCGCTGTCGCAGGTGCCCCTGGGCGTCCAGGAAGCCGTACTGGCCGCCGAGGACCGGGACTTCTACTCCGAACGGGCGGTGGACCCGAAGGCGATGGTCCGCGCCGCCTGGAACACGGCGACCGGCAAGGGCACCCAGTCGGGTTCGACCATCACCCAGCAGTACGTCAAGAACTACTACCTGGGCCAGGAACAGACGATCAAACGGAAGGTCAAGGAGTTCTTCATCGCGATCAAGCTCGGCCGCGAGAAGTCGAAGGACTACATCCTGGAGGGGTACCTGAACACCAGTTACTTCGGCCGCAACGCCTACGGCATCCAGGCCGCCTCCCAGGCCTACTACGGCAAGGACGTCAACAAGCTGACCACCGCCGAGGGCGCCTACCTCGCCACCCTCCTCAACTCCCCCAGCGCCTTCGACGTCGTCTCCCACCCCCAGAGCCGCGACCGCGCCGTCGCCCGCTGGAACTACGTGCTCGACGGCATGGTCAAGAAGAAGTGGATGACCCCCGGGGAACGGGCCGCCGCGCGCTTCCCCGAACCCGGCAAGGTCCGCACGGCCGCCGGCCTCTCCGGACAGCGCGGCTACCTCGTCGAAGCCGTCAAGGACTACATCGCCGAACACAAGATCCTCGACGACAAGACCCTCGCCGAGGGCGGCTACCGGATCACCACCACCATCGACAAGCGCCGCCAGAGCGCCTTCGTCGACGCCGTCCAGAACCAGCTGATGGACAAGCTCGACCCCCAGGCACGCCCGGTGGACCGCGTCGTCCGGGCCGGCGGGGCCTCCATCGACCCGGCCACCGGCAAGGTCGTCGCCCTCTACGGCGGCATCGACTACACCAAGCAGTACGTGAACAACGCGACCCGGCACGACTACCAGGTCGCCTCCACCTTCAAGCCCTTCGTCTTCGCCTCGGCGGTCCAGAACGGCTCCCGCACCCAGGACGGCCGCCGGATCACCCCCAACACCCTCTACAACGGCGACAACAAGCGCCGCGTCGTCGGTACCCGCATCCCCTACGCCCCCGAGAACGAGGGCCAGGTGTCGTACGGGGACATCACCGTCAACACCGCCACCGACCTCTCCGTCAACACCGTCTTCGCCCAGATGGTCGTGGACGTCGGCACCGAGAAGGTCAAGCGGACCGCCATCGACCTCGGCATCCCCGAGGACACCCCGAACTTCGTCGTCGGCCCGGCCATGGCCCTCGGCACCATGCAGGCCAGCGTCGTCGACATGACCCAGGCCTACGCGACCCTCGCCGACCACGGCCGGTACACCCCGTACACCTACCTGGAGAAGATCTCCAAGGACGGCGACGACATCCACCTCCCCGACCGCACCCCCCGCCAGGCCGTCAGCCGCGAAGCCGCCGACACCACCACGTCCATGCTGGTCAGCGTCGTCGACAACGGCACCGGTACGGAGGCCCTGGCCGCCGGCCACCCGGCCGCCGGCAAGACCGGCACCGCCGAGCTCGACCGCGCCGCCTGGTTCGCGGCGTACACCCCCGACCTCGTCACCGTCGTCTCCGTGATGGGCCAGGACCCCGACACCGGCACCCTCCAGTCCCTGTACGGGGCACTGGGCGAGGCCCGCATCGGCGGCGGCGGCTACCCCGCCCGGATCTGGGCGGCCTACACCAAGACGGCCCTGGAGGCCACCGACCCGGAGGACTTCGACCTGGAACTCCAGCCCGGCGCGGCCCAGCCCCCACCGCCCCCGCCGGTCCAGCCCACCACCCCGCAGCAGCCCGAGGGCAGCCGCCCGCCGTGGCAGCGCCCCGACCGGCCCACCCCGCCCGGACCCCCCACCCCGCCCGGACCGCCGAACGGCGGCCAGGACAACGGCGGCCAGACGAACGGCGGCCAGAACACCGGAGGCGAAACGAACGGCGGCCAGACCCAGGGCGGCCAGACGAACGGCGGCGACACCACCGGGGGCCAGAACACCGGAGGCCAGACGACGGGCGGCCAGACCACCGGCGGCGACACCACCGGCGGCCAGACCCAGGGCGGCCAGACGAACGGCGGCACCACCCAGGGCCGCCGCCCGCCGTCACACTTCCTGGAGTGAGCGGGTGAGCGGGTGAGGGGGTGAGCCGGTGAGCGCGCTCAGTGCCCGGAGGTCGCCTTCAGCCCCACCACCGCGACCAGCAGCAGACAGATGAAGAAGATCCGGGCGGCGGTGACCGGCTCCCCCAGCACCGCCATCCCGAGCACGGCCGCCCCGGCCGCCCCGATGCCCACCCACACGCCGTACGCCGTACCGATGGGCAGGGTCTTCGCCGCGTACGACAGCAGCACCATGCTGGCGACGATCCCGGCACCTGTGAACACGGACGGCCACAGCCGGGTGAAACCCTCCGTGAACTTCATGCCGATCGACCAGCCGACCTCCAGCAGACCGGCGACGAGAAGAAGAACCCAGGCCATGACAGGCACCTCCGGGACGAGAACGGAAACGGGGGTGCGTCGTCTTTGCGTCCAGCTACCCGGTACGGCGCGTCTCGTCGGGGGTTCCACCCCACCGTAGCAAAGGGCGTGCAAAAGGGCCGGTGACACCCGTCACCGGCCCTTCCCCGTACAGCAGCCCTCAGAGGTACAGCCCGGTGGAGTCCTTCGACCCCTCCAGCCGCTCCGCGGCCACGGCGTGCAGGTCCCGCTCGCGCATCAGCACGTACGTCGCCCCGCGCACCTCGACCTCGGCACGGTCCTCGGGGTCGTACAGCACGCGGTCGCCCGGCTCGACGCTGCGCACGTTCTGCCCGACCGCGACCACCTCGGCCCAGGCGAGCCGCTTGCCCACCGCGGCCGTCGCCGGAATCAGGATGCCGCCGCCCGAGCGCCGCTCGCCCTCGGGCGTGTCGGACTTCACGAGCACGCGGTCGTGGAGCATGCGGATGGGCAGCTTGTCGTGGGTGGTGTTCTCGCTCACGCCCCGAACCTACCTGCCGCCGTCCGCCCTGTGCGCCGCTGGGTGGTCACCGCGTGGTCACCGCTTGCGGCGCGAGGACGCCACGAGCAGCCCGACCACGCCGACCGCGAGGAGCGCGACCGGCAGGATCCGCTCGATGCGCGGGGCGCCGTCCTCGTGGCGCAGGCCGTCCTTCACGTCGGTGACGAGCCGGTTCACGGCGACGAACGCACGGCCCGCCGTCTGGTCCACCGCCGAGGCGACCCGTGCCTTCGCGTCCCCGATGATCGTCTGCGGGTGCATGCGCACGCCGATCTCGTCGAGCGTCTCGGCGAGCTGCTCCCGGCGGCGGACGATGTCCGCCTCGATCTGTGCGGGGGTCCTGGCTTCCGGCACCGCGCTGCCTCCGTCGTCGTTTCGTCGTCTGTGGGCTTGATCCGTCATGGACAGTCTGTCAGCTCAGTCAGCTTAGGCTCATGCCGTACGGATCCCCTCCCGAGGAGAGCACTGACATGAGCGAGCGACTCCAGCCGGGCGACATCGCCCCCGCCTTCACCCTGCCCGACGCGGACGGCAACGAGGTCTCGCTGGCCGACCACAAGGGCCGCAAGGTGATCGTGTACTTCTACCCGGCGGCCCTGACGCCCGGCTGCACCAAGCAGGCCTGCGACTTCACGGACAACCTGGACGCCCTGGCCACGGCCGGCTACGACGTCATCGGCGTCTCCCCGGACAAGCCGGAGAAGCTCGCGAAGTTCCGCGAGCAGGAGCACCTGAAGGTCACCCTGGTCGGGGACCCGGAGAAGGAGACCCTGACGGCGTACGGGGCGTTCGGCGAGAAGAAGCTGTACGGCAAGACGGTGACCGGGGTCATCCGCTCCACGGTCGTCGTGGACGAGGAGGGCAAGGTCGAGCACGCCTTCTACAACGTCAAGGCCACCGGCCACGTCGCGAAGATCATCAAGGACCTGGGCATCTGACCCCGTCCGGTCCCGCACCCCGCGAAAGTCCCGCACCAGAAGTGGTGCGGGACTTTCCGTTTATCGCACGTAACCTCCCGTGATGCTGATCGGTTAACCCGTACGAGGCCGCGCGGACGCGGGGCCCGGACGGAGGAGCGGCGAATGTCGGCACGGCGGTACACGCGGGAGCTCCTTGAGGAGGCTGCCCGCTCGACCCGGAACTTCGACGACGCGGTCCGGTGGTGCGGAGGGGTCCCGACTGCGGGTTCGAGGCGCTACATACGGGCGAAAATGGCTGAAGCCGGCGTCGACTTCTCGCACTTCCCCACCCGGTGGGCGCGTCACACCGAGGAGCGGCTGCGGGAGCTGGTCGCGGTCTCGACATCCGTCAAAGAGGTGGTCGCCCGGCTCGGCATCAGTCAAGTGGGCGGCAACCAGGCGCACATCAGCAGGCGGATAGCGGAGCTGGGCATCGACACCTCGCACTTCCGGATCACACGGAAGCCGCGCCCGAAAGGGTCCCTGGGGCCCGTGCTCGCGCTCCGCGAACCGGAGGACGGGCGGGTGCCGGGAGAGCGGCTCCGGCGCGCCCTGCTCGCGTCCGGCGTCCCAGAGGAGTGCGCGGACTGCGGCACGGGGTCGGAGTGGAACGGCATGGCGCTGAGCCACGAAGTCGATCACGTCAACGGCGACTGGTGGGACAACCGGCCCGAGAACCTCCGCCTCCTGTGTCCCAACTGCCATGCGGTGACGGACACGTACCGCGGCCGGAAGCGGCGGCGAGCCGCGTGAAGCGCCCCCAGTACACGCGCGAGCGGCTCGCCGAAGGCGCGGCGAGCGCCGACAGCCTCGTCGGCCTGATGCGTCGGCTCGGCGCACCGCTCGACAGCGGCCCCCGCGCCTACATCCGCCAGCGGCTGGCCCACTACGGGATCGACACCTCGCACTTCGTCGACGAGCCCCTCCCTCCACGGCCCCCGCAGTCCTACACCAGGGAGCGTCTGGCCGAGGCGGCAGCGCGGTCGAGCAGTATCTCCGGCATGCTCGACCACATGGGCGTCGTGCCCTACGGAGGGGTGTTCGGCCATCTCCGCAGGAAGCTCGACCGGTTCGGCATCGACACCTCGCACTTCACGCCCCACAACGGCCGCGGGGAGCGGCTCTTCGGGCGGGAGGAGATCACTCTCGCCGTCGCCGAGTCCACCAGCCTGGCCGGGGTGATGCGAGCTCTGGGACACCATGAGTTCAGCGGAGCGGGACGGACCCGGGCCCGGCGGAGCATCGACGAGTACGGGCTGTCGACCGAGCACTTCACGGGACAGGGGCACACCGCCGGACGCCCGTCACCGACGCGCAGATCGGCGGACGTGATCCTGCGGCGGCTCGACGACGGTTCGGCCCGTGAGAAGAGCGCCGTCCTGCGCCGCGCCCTGGACGAGCTCGGTGTGCCCCACGTGTGCGACGCATGTGGGACCGGTGACACCTGGCAGGGCAGACGGCTCGTTCTGGAGATCGACCACGTCAACGGAGACCGGCTGGACAACCGCCGGGAGAACCTCCGCTACCTGTGCCCTTCCTGCCACAGCCAGACGGGAACCTTCGCGAAAGGATCTCGCCGCACAACCCGGGGGGAGGCACAGTAAAGTAGCCGCGATGGGCCCGTACCCCAGCTGGCCAGAGGGCGCCGGTTTAGGTCCGGTGTGTCGTGGGTTCGAGTCCCACCGGGCCCACATCAACGGCCGGTCACCTCATCCGAGGAGACCGGCCGTCGGCACGTCCGCCGGGCGTCAGCCCAGCAGTTCCCGCAGGACCGGGATCAGGCCGCGGAAGGCCTGGCCTCGGTGGGAGATGGCGTTCTTCTCGTCCGGGGTCAGTTCCGCGCAGGTGCGGGTGTCGCCCAGGGGCTGGAGGATCGGGTCGTAGCCGAAGCCGCCCGTGCCCGACGGGGTGTGGCGCAGGGTGCCCAGGAGGCGGCCTTCGACGACGCGTTCGGTGCCGTCCGGGAGGGCGAGGGCGGCGGCGCAGAAGAAGTGGGCGCCGCGGTGTTCGTCGGAGATGTCGCCGAGCTGGGCCAGCAGGAGGGCGAGGTTGGCCTTGTCGTCGCCGTGGGTGCCGGCCCAGCGGGCGGAGAAGATGCCGGGGGCGCCGTTCAGGACGTCGACGCAGAGGCCGGAGTCGTCCGCGATGGCGGGGTGGCCGGTGGCCTGCGCCAGGGCGTGGGCCTTCAGGAGGGCGTTCTCGGCGAAGGTGACGCCGGTCTCCTTGACGTCCGGGATCTCGGGGTACGCGTCCGCGCCGACCAGCTCGTGCGGCAGGCCGGCGGCGGACAGGATGGCGCGGAGCTCGGTGACTTTGCCCGCGTTGCGGGTCGCGAGGATCAGGCGGGTCATGCTGCCCATTATCCCGGGGTGCAGACCTTGGTGATCTCGGCGGCGGCGTCGGCGATCGGCTTGACGTCGGGGGTGGTGTCGCCGTTGTTGACGGCGGTGCGGACGTTCTTGACGGCCGTGCCCATGGAGTCGACGGCCTTGCCGAGGTCGGCGTTGCCCGTCGTGTCCTTGATCTTCTTGAGGTTGGTGTCGATCTGGTCGAGCGCGTTCTGGGTGTCCTGGATGCTGTTGCCCGCGTTGGAGACGGCCTGCTGGAGGTCGTTGACGCTGTCGGCGATGGCGACGGCGGTGTTGGCGCAGTCCATGGCGGTGGAGATGGCGTCGCAGGACGTCACGGCCGGGACGGCGAGCGCGGCGGCCAGTGCGACGGCGGCGATGCGGAGCTTCGGCTTCTTCGGCTTCATGGATCGGTCCCCCGGGGTCGGATGCGTGGACGGGCGCACGGTGGTGAGACCGTGCGCCCGTATCCGCGTAGACGCGTGCCCGCGTCCGGCGGTTGCCGCGCGCTACGGGGCCTGGAGGTCCAGGGCGCCGAGCTGGAGGGCTTCCAGGTCGGCGCAGCCGCCGGCGGCGAGGTCGAGGAGGGCGTTGAGTTCCTTGCGGTCGAAGGGCTCGCCCTCGGCGGTGCCCTGGACCTCGACGAAGCGGCCGTCGCCGGTGCAGACGACGTTCATGTCGGTCTCGGCGCGCACGTCCTCCTCGTAGCAGAGGTCGAGGAGCGGGACGCCGTCGACGATGCCGACGGAGACGGCGGCGACGGTGCCGGTCAGCGGCTTGCGGCCGGCCTTGATCAGCTTCTTCTGCTGGCCCCAGGCGATGGCGTCGGCGAGGGCGACGTAGGCACCGGTGATGGCGGCGGTGCGGGTGCCGCCGTCGGCCTGGAGGACGTCGCAGTCCAGGACGATGGTGTTCTCGCCGAGCGCCTTGTAGTCGATGACGGCGCGCAGCGAGCGGCCGATGAGGCGGGAGATCTCGTGGGTGCGGCCGCCGATCTTGCCGCGGACGGATTCGCGGTCGCCGCGGGTGTTGGTGGAGCGGGGGAGCATCGAGTACTCGGAGGTGACCCAGCCCTCGCCGCTGCCCTTGCGCCAGCGCGGGACGCCTTCGGTGAAGGAGGCGGTGCAGAAGACCTTGGTGTCTCCGAAGGAGATGAGGACGGAGCCCTCGGCGTGCTTGCTCCATCCGCGTTCGATGGTGACCGGGCGGAGCTGTTCGGGCGTGCGGCCGTCGATGCGAGACATGGTGGTGAGCCTAGTCGGTGCGGGGGTACGCGTGGACCCCGTCCGGTGTGCCCGGTACGGGGTCCTCGTGGTGTCTGCGGAGCGCTGGGCTCAGCTCACATCATGTCTTCGATCTCGCCGGCGATCGGGTCGGCGTCGGTGCCGATGACGACCTGGATGGCGGTGCCCATCTTGACGACGCCGTGGGCGCCGGCGGCCTTGAGGGCGGCCTCGTCGACGAGGGAGGGGTCGGCGACCTCGGTGCGCAGGCGGGTGATGCAGCCCTCGACCTCTTCGATGTTGTCGATGCCGCCGAGCCCGGCGACGATCTTCTCAGCCTTGGTGGCCATGTGTTTCTCCCTGAGTGTTTCGAAGGACGAGTCTCTGCGGCCGTGGCCGGCCGGCTACCCGCTGCGTCCTGTTCGTCACGTTAGCTCACGTTGCTCACGGTTGGCCTATCTGCGCGAGCGCGAGCCGGACGCCTGCCGAAGGATGACGATCAGCAGCAGCCTGCCCACAACTGGTCTACACCAGTGTGCCGCACGTACTGCGACTGCCCAAACGGCCGGCCGAGGGAGGACGTGGATGAGCGCGAGCAGCTCGGCGGCGGTGCCGCGCCGGCAGTGGTGGAACGGACTGTTCCAGGGGCTGCAGAAGATGGGGCGGAGCCTTCAGCTGCCGATCGCGGTCCTGCCCGCGGCGGGCATCCTGAACCGGCTCGGGCAGCCGGACGTGTTCGGCAAGGACGGTCTGGACTGGAGCGCGGTCGCCAAGGTGATGGCCGGGGCGGGCGGGGCGCTGCTGGACCCGGACCTGGGCCTGCCGCTGCTGTTCTGCGTGGGTGTCGCGATCGGCATGGCCAAGAAGGCGGACGGTTCGACGGCGCTGGCGGCGGTGGCGGGGTTCCTCGTGTACCGGGGGGTGATGCACGCGTTCCCGAAGCCGTGCCCGTCGGGGACGAGGGACATCGGGGGCGGGTGCCTGACGCCGACGGACACGTTCGCGGGGTACGCGTACCAGAATCCGGGGGTGTTCGGCGGCATCGTGATGGGGCTGCTGGCGGCCTGGTTCTGGCAGCGCTACCACCGGGTGAAGCTGGTGGACTGGCTGGGCTTCTTCAACGGGCGGCGGCTGGTGCCGATCATCATGTCGTTCGTGGCGATCGGGTTCGCGGCGCTGTGCCTGTGGATCTGGCCGCCGGTCGGTGACGCGCTGGAGAGCTTCTCGGACTGGCTGGTGGGGCTGGGTTCGTGGGGTGCGGGCATCTTCGGCGTCGCGAACCGGGCGCTGCTGGTGATCGGCCTGCACCAGTTCCTGAACGTGCCGGTGTGGTTCCAGTTCGGCAGCTACACCAAGCCGGACGGGACGACGGTGCACGGGGACATCAACATGTTCCTGGCGGGCGACCCGGACGCGGGCATGTTCCTCTCGGGCTTCTTCCCGATCATGATGTTCGCCCTGCCGGCGGCGGCGCTGGCGATCACGCACTGCGCGAAGCCGCAGCGGCGCAAGGAGGTGGGCGGGCTGATGCTGTCGGTGGGCCTGACCTCGTTCGTCACGGGGATCACGGAGCCGCTGGAGTACTCGTTCCTCTTCGTGGCGCCGGCGCTGTACGTGATCCACGCGGTGCTGACGGGCGTGTCCATGGCGGTGACGTGGGCGCTGGGGGTGCACGACGGGTTCAGCTTCTCGGCGGGTCTGATCGACTACGTCATCAACTGGGGGCTGGCGACGAAACCGTGGCTGATCGTCCCGATCGGGCTGGGGTTCGCGGTCGTCTACTACGCGGTGTTCCGCTTCGTGATCACGAGGTGGGACATCCCGACGCCGGGCCGGGAGTCGGACGAGGAGATCGCCGCGATGGAGGTGGAGAACACCAAGGCGTAGCGCTCCTCGTGACAGCGGGCCAGGGCCTTCGGATCCAGCGATCCGGAGGCCCTTCGTCCTGTGGCGTAGGCCACACAAAATCGAAGGTTCCTTATCTAACCCCGACCGTGCTACAACTGGTCTACACCACCCAATGGTGTAGACCATGCAGCTGCCGAGCAGCCAGTGGTCCCCCATTTCCGAGACGCCGCCACCCCCATTTTTCCATGTCCCCAGGCAGCGCCTTGTCCTCTGGAGGAACCCATGTCCACAGCGACCGCTGCGGAGAAGAAGAAGGGCGCTGGCGTGATGGCCGTCATGCAGCGCATCGGCCGGAGCCTCATGCTCCCCGTTGCCGTGCTGCCGGCCGGCGCTCTGCTCATCCGCCTCGGCCAGGACGACATGCTCGGCAAGGCGTCGCTGCCGGACTTCATCAACAAGATCGCCACCTACATGGCGGCCGGTGGTGACGCGATCATCGGCAACATGGCGCTGCTGTTCGCCGTCGGCATCGCGATCGGCTTCGCCAAGAAGGCCGACGGTTCGACGGCCCTGGCCGCCGTCACCGGCTACCTGGTCTTCCAGAAGGTGCTCGCCACCTTCACCGACCCGAGCCTGCCGAAGATCGCCAAGGTGGCCGACGGCAAGATCGTCATGGTCGAGGCGCCCGTGGACGCCAAGGTCCTCGGCGGTGTCGTGATGGGCATCGTCGTCGCCCTGCTGTACCAGAAGTTCTACCGGACCAAGCTGCCGGACTGGGCGGGCTTCTTCGGCGGCCGCCGCCTGGTCCCGATCCTCTCCGCCTTCGCGGGTCTGTTCATCGGCATCGTCTTCGGTCTGATCTGGCCGGTCCTCGGCAAGGGCATCCACGGCTTCGGCGAGTGGCTGGTCGGCTCCGGCGCCGTCGGCGCGGGCATCTTCGGTGTCGCCAACCGTGCGCTGATCCCGGTCGGCATGCACCACCTGCTCAACTCCTTCCCGTGGTTCCAGGCGGGCGAGTACAACGGCAAGAGCGGCGACATCGGCCGCTTCCTCGCCGGTGACCCGAGCGCCGGACAGTTCATGACCGGCTTCTTCCCGATCATGATGTTCGCCCTCCCGGCGGCCTGCCTCGCGATCGTCCACTGCGCCCGCCCCGAGCGCCGCAAGGTCGTCGGCGGCATGATGTTCTCCCTCGCGCTCACCGCGTTCGTCACCGGTGTCACCGAGCCGATCGAGTTCACCTTCATGTTCATCGCCCCGGCGCTGTACGCGGTCCACGCGGTCCTGACCGGTGTGTCCATGGCCCTGACCTGGGCGCTCGGCATGAAGGACGGCTTCGGCTTCTCCGCCGGCGCGATCGACTTCTTCCTCAACCTGGGCATCGCGACCAAGCCGTGGATGCTCGTCCTGGTGGGCCTGTGCTTCGCGGCCCTCTACTACTCGATCTTCCGCTTCGCGATCACCAAGTGGAACCTCCCGACGCCGGGCCGCGAGTCCGACGAGGAGCTCGCCGAGCTGGCGAAGGCCGAGGCCAAGTAACCCCGCAGTTTCGTAGGCGGCAACTACGCGACGGAGCCCCCGCTCTCCCGGAAGGGAGGGCGGGGGCTCCGTCGTGTTCGGGGAGGGGCGGGGCCTCAGACCTCGTACACGGCGCCCGCGTGCGCGAGGTCGACGCGGCCGTCGAAGACCGCGCGGGCGTCCGCGAGGTTCTGCGCGGCGTCCGTCCACGGCGGGATGTGCGTCAGCACGAGCCGTCCGACCCGCCCGTCGCGCGCGTACTCGCCGGCCTCGCGGCCGTTGAGGTGGAGGTCCGGGATGTCCTCCTTGCCGTGCGTGAAGGAGGCCTCGCACAGGAACAGGTCGGCGTCCTGAGCCAGCGCCCCCAGCTCGGGGCAGACCCCGGTGTCACCGGAGTACGTGAGCACGCGCCCGCCGTGCTCGATGCGGATGCCGTACGACTCGACCGGGTGGCAGACCCGCTCCGTGCGGACCGTGAAGGGGCCGATCTCGAACACGGCGGACTTCAGGGTGCGGAAGTCGAACACCTCGCTCATCGACCGCTCGTCAGGGACGTCCTCGTACGCCGTGGTCAGGCGCTGTTCGGTGCCCTCGGGACCGTAGACGGGGATGGTTCCGCAGCGGCCGCCCTCGTGCCGGTAGTAGCGGGCCACGAAGTACGCGCACATGTCGATGCAGTGGTCGGCGTGCAGGTGGCTCAGGAAGACCGCGTCGAGGTCGTAGAGACCGCAGTGGCGCTGGAGCGCGCCGAGGGAACCGTTGCCCATGTCGAGGAGCAGCCGGAAGCCGTCGGCCTCGACGAGATAGCTCGAACATGCCGAATCCGCGGCCGGGAAGGACCCCGAACAGCCGACGACGGTGAGCTTCATGGAGCGTGAACCTCCGGGGACGGTCCGTGGACGGAATGCGGGCCGTGCGTGGGTCGAGCGTAAGGCGCGAAACCTCCGGTCGCTCCTCCGCGGCGGGCCGTTGTGGGGGGAATCACCTGTGCTGTCACCCGGGGGAGCGACGGGGGCACGGGCGTTGCCGCGCCGGGGGCCGCGTCCGCGGCTACGGTCGGAATATGGACACGTCGTGGTGGCCCGCCGTACTGGCGGCGGTCGCCGTGGCGGTGGTGGTGCTGCTCCCCCGGCGGGCCACGGCGGTGACGGTGGCGCCCCCGCCCCACGGGCCGGCTCCGCCGCCGCGGGTGCGGCCGGGTGAGCTGTGGCGGCTGGCGGACGGCCGGACCTGCCTGGTGCTGGCCGTACGGACGCACCGGGAGCGGGCGCGGGTGGCGTGGATCGTCGGGAAGTACGACGACCGGCGGGCCGGGGTGATCCCGCTGCCGCCGGGGCTGGCCGGCCGGCACGGGCGGGGCGGATTCCTGGAGGCGGACCGGCCCGAGGAAGTGTCGCTGTGGGAGTTCCGTGCGCCGGTGGGGACACTGGACCCGGTGTTGTGGGACGAGGCCAAGGGGCTGGGAGGCGGTACGGGGTGATCCGGCTGCGGCGTGTCTACGATCCCCCCGAGCCGGGGGCGGACGGCGTGCGGGTGCTCGTGGACCGGCTGTGGCCGCGCGGGCTGTCGAAGGAGGCGGCCGCGGTGGACGAGTGGCCGCGGGCGGTGACCCCGTCGGCGGAGCTGCGGAAGTGGTTCCACGCGGGGGGCGCGCCGGAGGAGTTCCGGCAGCGGTACGAGGCGGAGCTGGCGGATCCCGCGGCGCTGGCGGAGCTGGCCCGGCTGCGGGAGCTCGCCGCGGCGGGCCCGCTGACCCTGCTGACGGCGGTCAAGGACCCGGCCGGCAGCCATGCCGCGGTGCTGGCCGGGCTGCTGACCGCCGACGGGGGCCGGCCCGGTCGCTGACCCGGCGCGACCCCGCCCGACGTGCCGCCTCCGCCCGACGCGCCGCCCCGTCCGACGCGCCGCCCCGTCCGACGTGCCGCCGCGCCCGGCGGGGTGCGGCGGGCGCGGCGGAGGGGCCGGGGGCTCGGGGGCGGGCGTCAGATCACCGTGTGGGACCGGTCGTCCGTGCACAGGGCCCAGATGATGAAGACGCCGAAGGCGATCGAGATCAGCCCCCACAGGGGCTGGTAGGGCAGCCACAGGAAGTGCAGGAGGATCGAGAGGGCCGCCACGACCACACCGGCGACGCGGCCCCAGTGGAGGCCCTTGAGGATCGCGACGCCGACGATGAAGACGATCACGCCGAGGATGATGTGGATCCAGCCCCACGAGGTGAGGTTGAACTTGAACGTGTAGTCGCCGATGGGGACGTAGATGTCGTCCTTGGCGAGGGCCGCGATGCCCTCGAAGACGCTGACGACACCGCCGACCGTCATCAGGACGCCGGCGAAGATCACGCCCCCGCCGGCCCACGCGCTCGTCGAGCCCTGCCCCTGGACAGGGGCTGAGGGGGTCTTTCCGCCCGGGGTGGTGGTCATGGCGACGACCTTCCTGCTGCTGGGAAACCGGTCGGTTCCGAGCGTGCGGGAGCGCGTCCGGCCGGGCGACCCGTGGGGGCCGAACGGGTGAATCCCGGGGGGACGCGCAGAGCCGGGGGACGCGGTGTGCGTCCCCCGGCTCCGGGGCGTGCGTGCGGCGGGCGCGGGGTGTGCGGCGGGGCCGTTCAGGCCCAGAGCTGCCCCTGGAGGACCTCGATGGCCTCCTCGGTCGTCGCCGCCGTGTAGACGCCGGTCGACAGGTACTTCCAGCCGCCGTCGGCCACGACGAAGACGATGTCGGCGGACTCCCCGGCGGCGACCGCCTTGCGGCCCACGCCGATCGCGGCGTGCAGGGCGGCTCCGGTGGAGACGCCCGCGAAGATGCCCTCCTGCTGGAGGAGTTCGCGGGTGCGGGTGACCGCGTCGGCCGAGCCCACCGAGAAGCGGGTGGTGAGCACCGAGGCGTCGTACAGCTCGGGGACGAAGCCCTCGTCGAGGTTGCGCAGGCCGTAGACGAGGTCGTCGTAGCGCGGCTCGGCGGCGACGATCTTCACTCCGGGGACGTTCTCGCGCAGGTAGCGGCCGACGCCCATGAGGGTGCCGGTCGTGCCCAGGCCCGCCACGAAGTGGGTGATCGACGGGAGGTCGGCGAGGATCTCCGGGCCGGTGGTGGCGTAGTGGGCGCCCGCGTTGTCCGGGTTGCCGTACTGGTAGAGCATCACCCAGGAGGGGTTCTGCTCGGCCAGTTCCTTCGCCACCCGCACGGCGGTGTTCGAACCGCCCGCGGCCGGCGACGAGATGATTTCGGCTCCCCACATCGCGAGAAGGTCGCGGCGCTCCTGCGAGGTGTTCTCCGGCATCACGCACACGATCCGGTAGCCCTTGAGCTTCGCGGCCATCGCGAGCGAGATGCCCGTGTTGCCGGAAGTGGGCTCCAGGATGGTGCAGCCGGGGTACAGGCGGCCGTCCTTCTCCGCCTGCTCGACCATGTGGAGCGCGGGGCGGTCCTTGATCGAGCCGGTCGGGTTGCGGTCCTCCAGCTTGGCCCAGATCCGGACGTCCTCCGAGGGGGACAGTCGCGGCAGGCGCACGAGCGGGGTGTTGCCGACCGCCGCGAGCGGGGAGTCGTAGCGCATTACTTCGAGCCGCCGGCCACGGCCGGGAGGATGGTGACGCTGTCGCCGTCCTTGAGGGCGGTGGAGATGCCGTCGATGAAGCGGACGTCCTCGTCGTTGAGGTAGACGTTCACGAAGCGGCGCAGCTTGCCGTCCTCGACGATGCGCGCCTCGATGCCCTGGTGACGGGTGTCCAGGTCCGCGAACAGCTCGGAGAGGGTGGCGCCCTCGCCGTTCACGGCCTTCTCGCCGTCGGTGTAGGTGCGGAGGATGGTCGGGATGCGGACCTCGATGGCCATGGCGGGCTCCAGTGTCGTGAAGGGGCGAAGAAGTGTGCGGGCGCGCGTTGGTGCTGCCCCCGCGCGGAAGGGGCCCGGTGCTCAGACGGCAGGACAGATGGCGCTGGCGAGGCGGCACAGGTCGACGTGCAGCCGCGCCACGAGCAGCAGCCTGCCGGGCGTCTCGATGCTCACGTCGTGGGAAACCATGCGGTCATGTTAACGATTCCCGGTCCGGTGTTTGGAGTGTGATCCCGCATCGTGGACGCCGTCGGCTCACATACTGGTCAGTAGGCGGCCACGACCTGCACTTCTTCCTCCGTGATCACGCCGTCGACGATCCGGTAGGAGCGGAACTGGAACTCGCCGAGGCCGTCCTGGTCGGCCGTGGAGACGAGGACGTAGTGGGCGCCGGGCTCGTTCGCGTAGGTGACGTCCGTGCGCGAGGGGTAGGCCTCGGTGGCGGTGTGCGAGTGGTAGACGATCACGGGCTCCTCGTCCCGGTCGTCGAGCTCGCGGTAGAGCTTGAGCAGATCCTTCGAGTCGAACTCGTAGAACGTGGGCGAGCGGGCCGCGTTGAGCATCGGGATGAACCGCTCGGGACGGCCGGTGCCCGCCGGGCCGGCCACGACGCCGCACGCCTCGTCCGGGTGGTCCTTGCGGGCGTGCTCGACGATCTGGTCGTACAGGGCCTGGGTGAGGGTCAGCATGGGCCACAGGATAAGCAGACGGGCCCTCCCGTACCGAGGACTGGTACGGGAGGGCCCGAATGGTGGACAGGAGCCGGTGGCGTCAGACGTCGACGCTCAGCGAAACCTTCGTGGAGGTGCCGCCGTCCTCGCCGCGGCGCTTGGACGCCAGGTAGGTCAGGCCCAGCAGCAGACCCCACAGCGGGGCGCAGTAGAGCGAGACGCGGGCGTCCTTGTCCATGCCCATCATCACGATGACCATGCCGATGAACAGCAGGGCGAACCAGCTGGTCCACGGGGCGCCGGGGGCCCGGAAGGCCGACTGCGGGAGCTCGCCGCGGTCCGCCTTGGCGCGGTAGCGGATCTGACAGACCAGGATCATGATCCAGGCCCACATGCCGGAGATGGTGGCGAAGGAGACGACGTAGTCGAAGGCCTTGCCCGGGGCGACGTAGTTGATCCAGACGCCCACCAGCATCAGCGAGGCCGAGAAGGTGGTGCCGACCAGCGGGGTGCCGTTCTTCGTGAGCTTGGTGAAGAACTTGGGGCCCTGGCCGTTGAGCGCGAGGTCGCGCAGCATGCGGCCGGTGGAGTACATGCCCGAGTTGCAGGAGGACAGGGCTGCGGTCAGCACCACGAAGTTGACGATGGCGGCGCCGATGCCGAGGCCCATGCGCTCGAAGGCGGCCACGAAGGGCGAGACGCCCGGCTGGAAGTGCGTCCACGGGACGACCGACAGGATCATGATCAGCGCGCCGACGTAGAAGACGGCGATGCGCCACGGCACGGTGTTGATGGCCTTGGGGAGCGTCTTCTCGGGGTCCTTGGACTCGCCGGCGGTGACGCCGACCAGCTCGACCGCGAGGAAGGCGAACATCACGATCTGCAGGGTCATCAGCGTGCCGCCGATTCCCTTGGGGAAGAAGCCGCCGTCGTTCCACAGGTTGCTGACCGTGGCGGTGTCGGCCGCGTCGGAGAAGCCGATGGTGAGGATGCCGGCGCAGATCAGGATCATGCCGACGATGGCGGTGACCTTGACCATGGAGAACCAGAACTCCAGCTCGCCGAAGAGCTTCACGGAGATCAGGTTGGCGCCGTACAGGATGACGGTGAAGATCAGCGCGTAGGCCCATTGCGGGAAGCTGTCATGGGTCCAGTAGGACATGTACTGCGCGGCCGCCGTGACCTCGGTGATGCCGGTGACCACCCAGAACAGCCAGTAGGTCCAGCCGGTCACGTAGCCCCAGAACGGGCCCAGGAACTCGCGGGCGTAGTCCGAGAAGGAACCGGAGACGGGCCGGTACATGAGCAGTTCGCCCAGGGCCCGCATGATGAAGAAGATGACCAGTCCGGCGATGGCGTAGGCCAGGATCAGGCTCGGTCCGGCCTTGGAGATCGCCTTGCCGGCGCCCAGGAACAGGCCGGTGCCGATGGCTCCGCCGATCGCGATCATCTGGATCTGGCGGGCTCCGAGCGCCCGGTGGTAACCCTCCCCGTCGCCCTCGCCCTGACCGCCCTCGCCGGGCGTCATGTCGTGCTGCTCGACCTGCACAGAGGTCATGTTTGGTGCGCCTTTCTCCACGCCGACCCGCGCCTGGAACGGCTGCGGATCGGGTTCCTCGATCCCCCCGGATACGGATGGAGTTGCACGCCGGCGGTCAGCCGGTTCAAGCGGGCCGGAGGACATGGGTGGCGTCCCGTCGGCGGTCGTGAAGATCTATCACGTGCCCGTGGGCCGGAGAAGGGCGGAAAAGTGGCGCAGGGCACGGCAATATCAGGACATGGCGGTGGAAATGCGTCAGATCACCGCATGGTGGTGATCTGATCGTTATCCGGATTTGAGCGTCCGCTGAGCGAACGCTCACCTCCCCTTGACGTCCTCAGAGGGTCTCGATGAGCGTCTCCTGGAGCCCGCCCAGCCAGAGGTACGCCATGACCATCGGCTTGCGCGGGTCGTCGTCCGGCAGCCGGAACAGCACCGCGCTCTCGTCGTCCTCGGTGATCTCCAGCCGGGCCGCGATGGTCAGCCGGAGGTCGTTGAGCGCGCCGAGCCAGCGCAGCGGCAGCTCGCCGGTCAGCTTCAGCA
Organism: Streptomyces sp. NPDC090077; assembly: GCF_044747545.1. Lineage (NCBI taxonomy): Bacteria > Bacillati > Actinomycetota > Actinomycetes > Kitasatosporales > Streptomycetaceae > Streptomyces > Streptomyces sp. NPDC090077. Next base: position 45,908 of record NZ_JBIVEG010000010.1, on the reverse strand, counting down.
CCGCCGCACCGTCGCCGGCCGGGGTGAGGGAGTCGAGGCTGCGCACGACGGCCAGCGCGTCCTCCCGCTTGCGGGTGCGCAGGTCGTTCTCGGTGAAGCGGCGGAACTCCGCCGAGCGGGCCCGCAGCTCCTCGGGGTCCTCTTTCTGCCCCGGGCCGCCGGGGCCGCCGTAGGCGTCGGGGAAGAGCCGGGCCAGCGCCGGGTCGGACGGGGGCTCGGTGGGGCCGTCGGAGGCGGCGAACAGCACCGCGAGGGGGTCGGCGTCCGGCTCGGGCTCCGGCTCGCCGGGGCCGATCAGCTCCAGCAGCTGCACGGCCAGCGAGCGCAGGATGGAGATCTCGATCTCGTCCAGGGCCACCGCGGCGCCGCCGCCCTTCAGCGACTCGAACACGCCGCCCATCAGTTGCGGTCCTGCGAGAGGGTCGCCCAGAGCCCGTAGCCGTGCATCGCCTGCACGTCGCGCTCCATCTCCTCACGCGTGCCGCTGGAGACGACCGCCTTGCCCTTGTTGTGGACGTCCATCATCAGCCTGGTCGCCTTGTCCTTGGGGTAGCCGAAGTACGCCTGGAACACGTACGTCACGTAGCTCATGAGGTTGACCGGGTCGTTGTGCACCAGGGTCACCCACGGGACGTCCGGTTCGGGGACCGCGAAGGTCTCCTCGGCGGATTCGGTGCGTTCGATCTCAATGGGAGCAACACTCACTCGTCCCATGCTGCCACTGTGACGGGCCTGTCGCACAAACGGGCCCCTACATCTCGTCACTTTGACGAAATGTGCGCTAGCATCCGTGGCATGAACCCTGCGGACCTGGGCCTGCCGGTGGACGTGCCGTCGACAGCGCTCTTCACGGATCACTACGAGCTGACGATGCTGCAGGCCGCCCTGGCGAACGGCACCGCCGAACGCCGCTCGGTCTTCGAGGTCTTCACCCGGCGGCTGCCCGAGGGGCGGCGCTACGGGGTGGTGGCCGGTACCGGGCGCGTCCTGGACGCCGTGGAGAACTTCCGGTTCGACGCCGCGGTGCTGGAGTTCCTGCGGGAGCGGGCCGTCGTCGACATGCGGACGCTGGACTGGCTGGCTTCGTACCGCTTCTCGGGTGACATCTGGGGCTACCCGGAGGGGGAGGTCTACTTCCCCGGTTCGCCGCTCCTGCGGGTCGAGGGCAGCTTCGCCGAGTGCGTGCTGCTGGAGACGGTGATCCTCTCGATCCTCAACCACGACTCCGCGATCGCGGCGGCCGCCTCCCGGATGGCCTCGGCCGCCGGCGACCGCCCGCTGATCGAGATGGGCGCGCGCCGCACCCACGAGCTGGCCGCGGTCGCCGCCTCGCGGGCCGCCTACGTGGGCGGCTTCACCTCCACCTCGGACCTCGCGGCCGGCTTCCGGTACGGCATCCCGACGGTCGGGACCTCGGCGCACGCCTTCACCCTGGTGCACGACACCGAGCGGGACGCCTTCACCGCACAGGTGGCCTCCCTGGGCAGCGGGACCACCCTGCTGGTGGACACCTACGACGTCGCGGAGGCCGTACGGACGGCCGTCGAGGTCGCCGGGACGGACCTGGGCGCGGTGCGCATCGACTCCGGCGACCTGCTGCTGGTCGCCCACCGGGTGCGGCAGCAGCTGGACGAGCTGGGCGCGACGCGGACCCGGATCGTGGTCACCTCCGACCTGGACGAGTACGCCATCGCCTCGCTGGCGGCGGCGCCGGTGGACGCGTACGGGGTGGGCACCCAGCTGGTGACCGGCAGCGGGCACCCGACCTGCTCGATGGTCTACAAGCTGGTCGCGCGGGCGGCCTCGGCCGACCCGAAGGCGCCGCTGGTGCCGGTGGCGAAGAAGTCCTCGGGCGGCAAGACCTCCGTCGGCGGCCGCAAGTGGGCGGCGCGCCGGCGGGACGCCGAGGGGATCGCGGAGGCCGAGGTCGTCGGCACCGGACCGGTTCCGGCCGCGCTGGCCAGCTCGCAGCTGCTGGTGCAGCTGGTGAAGGCGGGCGAGGTGGTGGCCCGCGAGCCGCTGGAGGCCGCCCGCGACCGCCACCGGGCGGCCCGGGCCGGGCTCCCGCTCTCGGCGACCCAGCTCTCCCGCGGCGAGGCCGTCATCCCGACGGAGGCCGTTTCCTGACCCGCCGCCCGCGCCCGGCCCGGCGGGCCGCTCCTCCGTGACGCGCGGCTCTGCGCCGGGGCGCCTCCCGGGGTCCGGGCCCGCAGCACCGGGCTCCGTACGGCGGGCCCGGGGCTGCGCCCGGACCCCTTCCCGGGGGCTCCGCCCCCAGACCCTCCCCCAGCGCCTCGAACACCGGCGGGGCCGGATTCGGCCGCCGGGGTCCGGGGCGGAGCCCCAGTTTCGGGTGGGGGCGGGGTGGGGGAAGAGCACCCGCAGGGCCCGCCGCACCGCACCGCACCACCGGACACCGACCCGAAGGACACGCGACATGCACCGCGCACTGATCGTCGTCGACGTACAGAACGACTTCTGCGAGGGCGGCAGCCTCGCGGTCACCGGCGGGGCCGACGTCGCCGCCGCCATCACCGAGCTGATCGGCAACGCCACGGCCGGCTACCGGCACGTCGTGGCGACCCGGGACCACCACGTCGACCCGGGGTCCCACTTCGCCCGGCCCCCGGCCGAGCCGGACTACGAGACGTCCTGGCCGGTGCACTGCGTCGCCGGGACCGAGGGCGTCGGGTTCCACCCGAACTTCGCTCCCGCCGTCGCCTCCGGGGCCGTCGCCGCCGTCTTCGACAAGGGCGCCTACGAGGCCGCGTACAGCGGTTTCGAGGGCACCGACGAGAACGGCCAGGGCCTCGCCCAGTGGCTGCGCGAGCGGCAGGTGGACGAGGTCGACGTGGTCGGCATCGCCACCGACCACTGCGTGAAGGCCACCGCCGTCGACGCCGCCCGCGCCGGGTTCACCACCCGCGTGCTGCTGGACCTGACGGCCGCCGTGGCCCCCCACACCACCGAGAAGGCGCTGGAGGAGCTCCGGGCGGCCGGCGTGGCCCTCCTGGGCGGCTGAGCGCGGCGGAGCCCGCTCAGCCGCCCAGGAGGGCCCGGATCGGGTGCCAGAGCTCCTGCCCGGGGTCCGGGGCACCCCGCCACAGCAGGCCGTCGGGGTGGTGCAGGACGGCGGTGATCTCGTCCGGGGTGGGGGGCTGCGCGTTGCCCCTCAGGTACACCGCCCGCATCCCGAGGTTCCGCAGCCTGGTCAGGGCGCGGGCCCGGTTCACGGCGTGCACCAGCACGCGCACGTCGCCGCCGTCGCCGGACGGCCTCGGCAGCGTGAGCGCGACCACCACGCTGCCGCCTGGCAATCTGACGAAACCTCCACCGGGCATGATCCTCAGCTCCCCCGTCAATAAGAACAGTCGCCCCCGCATCTAAACGCGATCGGCCGCCGCCCGCTAGAGGGCGACGGCCGATCATGCTTTGACCTGCGGCTTTACCGAATTACTTGGCGGCGGGGCCGACCTCGATCGTCATCTGGAGACCGTCGTAGGTCTCCTTGGCGATCTTGATCTTGGTGTTGGTGTCAGTGACCTTCACCGAGCCGGTCGGGTTCTCGTCGTAGTAGTACTTGCCCTTGTGGTCGTCGAAGACCAGGTTCGCGGGCTTCGGCTTGACGAAGAGCGACTCGCCCTTGTTGTGCAGGGTGAACGCGTCCGTCGAGTACGCGCTGAAGGTGGCGTCGTACGGCTGGATCTTGTTGCGCAGCAGGGTGCCGTCCGACCACTTCATCGGCTTGGCGTTGGCGTCGATCGGCAGGATCAGGCCCTGGCCCGGGTGCTGGCTGGTGTTGTTGTCCTTCTGGGACTTGTCCCACAGCCAGATCAGCAGGCCGTCCTGGTACGGGTAGTGCTCGACCCAGCCCGGCTTGGTGTTGGCCCAGCCGAAGTTGTACGGGCCCACCTTGAGGGTGGAGTCGTACGAGACGTAGCGGCGGTTCTCCGCGATGTAGTACTGCGGGTACTCCTTGGTGAAGCCCGAGCCGATGCGCTCGAAGCCCTTGCCGGTCCAGCCGTTGTCGCCGTTCTCGGCGCCGTCGGTGAACAGCGCGGTGCCGTCCGCGGTCAGGGTGACGGCGTCGGCCGTGAAGCCCTTGCCGCCCGCGCCGCCGTCCGTCTGGTAGCGGAAGCGGAGGTCGACCTTCTTGCCCGCGTAGGCGTCCAGCGGGAAGTTCAGGGACTTCCAGGCGCCGGAGGTGCCGGTCAGCGACGGGCTGCCGGAGGCGTCGGCCGGGATGGCCGCACCGTCGGCGGTGCCGGCCAGCGCGTGCCAGGTGGCGCCGCCGTCCGTGGACACCTCGGTGTAGAGGAAGTCGTACTCGGCCTCGATGTCCCACCAGCCCTTGAGGGAGAGGGCGGCGGACTTCTTGCCCGTCAGGTCGACCGTGCGGGTCAGGGTGTTCTTGAGGTCGTCGCCCATCTGGCTCCACCACTGCGAGGAACCCTCGGCGGGAGCGACGATGTCGGTCTTGACCTGCTTCTTCGGCAGCTCGACGACCAGCGCCTGCTTGTCCTTGGTGTTGTACTCCGAAACGCCCAGCTTGTGGGTGGACTTCGTCGCGGCCTTGGCCGTGTCGTAGTTCAGCCAGCCCAGCTGGAGCTTGTCCCAGGCGGTCATGTCGCCCGGGAGGTCGCCTATGGAGTCCTTGCCGTTGCCGAGCCAGGAGCCCGCCGACATCAGGGACCAGAAGCCGACCGAGTTCTCGCCGCCGCCGGAGGTGTCGTAGAGGTCCGGCAGACCGAGGTCGTGGCCGTACTCGTGCGCGAAGACGCCGAGGCCGCCGTTCTCCGGCTGCATCGTGTAGTCGCCGACCCAGATGCCGGTGTTGCCGATCTGGGTACCGCCGGCCTTGTTGTTCTCCGGACCGGTCTTGCCGAGGTCGGTGCCGTACGCGTACCAGCGGTGCGCCCACAGCGCGTTCTTGCCCTGCGCGCCGCCGCCGGCCGACTCGTCCTCGCCCGCGTGGACGATCTGGAAGTGGTCGATGTAGCCGTCGGGCTCGTTGAAGTTGCCGTCGCCGTCGAAGTCGTTGCGGTCCCACTGGTCGTACTGCGCCAGCTGGGCCTTGATCTGGGCGTCGGTCTTGCCGGCCTTCTTCTGCGCCTCGGTCCACGCGGTGACGCCGTCGCGGACGGTGTCCCACACGTTGTTGCAGTTGGTCTGCCGGCACCAGTTCGAGCCGTAACGGGCCTCGTTGTACGGGACCTTGACCCAGTCGGCGACCTCGCCCTCGACCGAGTAGCGGCCCGAGGAGGTCTTCTCGTAGTAGGTCTTGAGCGAGTCCTTGCCCTGGCCCGTACCGAAGTACAGGTCCTGGAAGTAGTCGCGGCTGAAGTCCTTGCGCCAGGCCGTGCTGTTGTTGGTCGCGCGGTCGGGCTGCGCGATCGTGTTGTGCAGCGGACCGGGGGTGCCGCCGTACTTCGGCTCGGCCGGCAGCGGGCCGGGACCGTCCGGGTCGATCATGGTCGTGTTGTCGACCTGGTCGCCGAACTCGACCAGGATCGTGAAGATCTTGTCGGTCTTCTCGCGGCCCAGCTCGACGTACTTCTTGTCGTCGAGCTTGACGACCTTCGAGGCACCCCGCTGCTCGACGTTCTTCTTGCCCGCCAGCACCTGGTCAAGGGCGGCTTCACGCGCCTGCGCGTTCTGCTTGCTGAACGGGGTTTCGAGGTTGTGCTGGACCTGCTCCTTCGCGGGGGAGCTCGGGTCCTGCTTGTCCGCGGCCGGGGCGTTGCCCGAAGCGGTGGTGGCCTGGGCCGTGGTGAAGAAGGCGCCGGTGGCCGCGGTCGCGGCCAGGGTCACGCCGACGGCGGCGGCGCGCAGCGCGCGACGCCTGGTGGAGTTTCCGGTCACTTGATGTCGTTCCCCTCCCGCGGCCGCGACGTAGGTCGGAACATCTCCGTAGGAGTGGGGGGTTCCGCGCGGCGCGCGTCTCAAGTGACGACATTTGACCGGAGAGTCTAAAGAAAAGACAGACCTTGACTTCTTCCTTACAACTGCACTATGCGGTCAGCGAGTTCCGCTATTCGGACGTTCCGTCGCCATACGGGCCCATCCGGGGCGAAGGCCTCCGCTTGCGGGGTCCCGCGACCGGGTGTGCGACGCCGTGCGCCCCCCGTGCCCCGACACCGTGAGTAAGGCCACGCTTACCTGTTGCTCCGTCCGGGCATCCCTTTCGGGAGTCACTTGACGCGTGCGCGATCTGTCGATGCGACTCCCCCCTCCACGCCTTGAGGACGGAAAACGCCATGCCGCGTCCGACTGCCGCACAGCTCGCCTACGGCTCCGCCACCGTCGTCGTGTCCACGATCGCCATGCTGCTGCTCTCGCAGACGAGCACCGGGATCGGAGTCGCCGTCATCTCCGCCGCCGCGCTCGCCCTCGGGCTGCTGGTGGCCCTCACCGTGCCGATCCCGCGGCGGCGCGGCCGGCACGCGGCGCGGCGGGGCGGCGCTCAGGCGGCCGCCGCGGGCTCGCCCGGGGGGCCGGCGGCGGCTTCCGCCGCGCGGGGCGGGTCGGCGGCGGGGGCGGGTGCCTCCCGGGTGCCCGAGCCCCGGACGGCCTCCGCGGACCACCCCGTCCACCACTGAGCGCACACCGGCGCGGGCGGCCGCCCCCCACCGGGGTCGGCCGCCCGCGCGTGCCCTCGTAGGACGTCGGCTCAGGTCGCGGTGACCACCACCGTCTTGGCCACCTTGTCGTGGAGCGCCTGCCGGTACGGCTTGTCGACGAGCATCGACACGATCAGCGCGAGCGGCCACAGGCAGAAGCAGCACACCAGCGTCGGCACCCAGAGCACGGCGGCGCGGCCGAGGGCGGGACCGGACGGCGGCACGCTGCCGTCGTTGAGCATCGCGACGCGCAGGCCCATCGCCTTCTTGCCGACGGTCTGGCCGTTCTTCTTCGTCAGCCACCAGTCGTAGCCGACGTACGCGATGATCGCGATCAGCGTCCACACCAGACCCGAGCCGCCGTACGACTTCGAGATGACCTCGGTGACGTCCTCGCCCTTGTCGGTGTCCACGACGTAACGCCGGTTCCCGAAGGGCAGTTGGACGAGGAACAGCGGTACGCCGACGATCAGCGTGTCGATCACGCGCGCGGCGAGCCGCTTGCCGAAGTCGGCGAGCGGGGGCATCCCGGCGAGCGGGTCCGGCATGCCGTAGCCGCCCCCGCCGCCGTACGGGTCTCCGGGCCCGCCGCCGTACGGGGGCGGGGGCGGAGGCGGGGGCGGATATCCGCCGCCGCCGGGAGGCGGGGGCGGGGGGTAGCCGCCGCCACCGGGGGGCGGCGAGCCGTACGGCGAACCGCCCGGCGGAGGCGTCGGCTCCGGGGGCTTCTTGAGGAACGGGTCGTCCTCGGGCCGGTCGCCCGGCGGCGGCTGGTCGGTGCTCATGGCCCGAGTCGAACCCGGCTCCGCCCGCCCCGCAACGCGGCCGCGTCCGTCCGGGGCACGGGCGCCGCCACCGGTACGCGCGGGCCGGTCAGCGGGTCACGAACGTCCCGGCCGCGCGGTCGTGCCAGGCCCGCCGACGGGGGCGGTCCACCAGGCACCACAGGCTGCCCGGCAGCCCCAGGAGGGCGAACACCAGCCAGCGGCGCAGGGCCGCGCCGAAGGTGGGCGGACGCAGGGTCGCGGCGGCCAGCACGCGCACGCCGAGCAGCTTCTTGCCCGGGGTGAGGCCCCAACGGGCGGTGGGCAGCGCCTCGTAGAGGACGCCGAAGAGCAGGACGGCGGCGAGCAGGGCACCCAGGTACCCGGCGGTGGTGGCGTCGAGCAGGTACACGGTGGTGGTGCGCCCGCTCGCCTTGGCGGCGGCGACCTTCGCCTCCAGATGGGCCGTCACGCGGGGTACGACGGGCACCAGGGCGGCCGCGGCGAAGGCGGCGTGCACGAGGGAGTCCAGCACCCGTGCCGTCCCCCGCCGCCCCAGCCCGGCGGGCCGCGTCGCCCGCTCCGCCATCCGCTCGAAGACGGCCCGGCCGTCCTCCCGGACGGGCGGCTCCGCCGCGGCCTCCGGCGGGGGTGCGGGAGCGGCGGCGCGGGACCGCGGGGGCGCCCCGTACGCCCCGGGGGCGCGCCGGTCCGGGGCGGGGGTCCGTGCCGGGCCCGGGGCGCGGGCCTCCGGATCCGGGGCCCAGCGGTCCCGCCCGGGGGTCCGCACCGGGTCGGAGGGCCAGGGGTCGGGGTCCCGGCGGTCGGGGTCCCAGCGGTCGGGCTCCGGGGCGCGGCGTGCGGGCTCCGGGGCCGGGGTGCGGTCCGCCGGCCCGGGGCGCGTGGCCCGGCGGGCCGGCTCCGGCGCGGGCCCGGGGTGCGGCTCCGGATGCGGCTCGGGTTGCGGCCGCCGCGGCGGGGCCTCCGGGGCGGCCTCCGGCCAGCTGGAGGTGAGGCCCGAGGCGCCGGCGCCCGGGGCGTCGGGCCAGGCCGGCGGGCGGGCCGACAGGATGCCGATGCTCTCGGCGGCGGCCTGCGCCGGGAGCCGCTGCGCGGTGGCGGCCGGGGCGGGGGCGGCGGCCGGGGCGGCGGGCCGGGCCAGGGAGATCCCGGCGGGCCGGCCGGGCTCGGGCTCCGCCGGGTCGCCCCAGGAGACCCGCGCGTCGCGGGGCCCGCCGAAGCCGGCCTGGTGGACGGGGTCGACCTGCCACCCGCCCTCCCCGGACCCGGGCCCGCCGCCCGGGGCCGGACCGCGTTCCCGGCCCGCCCCCGCGTCCCCGTGGCCGGCGGCGCCCCACGCGGGGGCCGGGGCCGGGGCCCGGAGGGCCTCCGTCATCGAGGTGTCGTCGAGGAACACCGGCCCCGTCTCCTCCACCCGGACGGCAGCGGGAACGGCGGGACGGCTCGTACCCGGAACCCAGGACGCGCCGTTCCAGTACCGGACGTACCCGGGGATGGACGGGTCGGGGTAGTAGCCCTCGCGGGCCGCGTGCTCTCCGTCACCAGGGGAGGCCGTCAATGTCCCCAACTCCGATCGTGGCTTGAGGCTTGTGCAGGGGAGGACCCAAGGGGAGGACCATAGCCAAGAACCCCCGCCCGGCAGGTCCGGTAACGGGAGATTCCAAGCCTTCGGGCGAACCTCGCCCCACCTCCGCCCCGCCTCCACCCCACCCGACCGATTCCGGACAGCCGACAGGTTTCGGCCAACCTGACATTCGGTGCGGAAACCCGCGTCATAGCCGGGCAGCAGCGGGCTCTCTCCTCCTGCGGGGCGAGAACCGTCCCGCGTCCGCAGACGAACGCACCGAAGTGAGGCCGCGATGCACCACCCCGTCATCGAGCGCGAACTCGAACTGAAGCTGGTCCTCTCCCCCGAGCGCAGCGTCCCCGTACCCGCGAAGCTGCTGTACCTCACCGACGACCCCTACGCCGTCCACGTCACCTTCCACACCGGCTCCAGCGCCCCGGTCAACTGGACCTTCGCCCGCGAGCTGCTCGTGGAGGGGGTGTTCCGCCCGTGCGGCCACGGGGACGTCCGGATCTGGCCCGTGAAGATCGACAACCAGTCCGTCCTGTGCATGGCACTCAGCTCCCCCGACGGCGACGCCCTCCTGGAGGCCCCGGCGGGCTCGGTGTCGGCCTGGCTGGAGCGCACCCTGCGGGTGGTTCCGCCCGGCACGGAGGCGGAGCGGCTCGGCCTGGACGCCGCCCTGGCCGCGCTGCTCACCCCGACCCCGGCCGACGAGCTGTGGCTGCGCGACCCGTGGCCCTCCGACGAGTCCGCGGACGGCGACCTGTGACCGGCGCCCCGCACGGAGGGGCCTCAGAAGAGCTTGCCGGGGTTCAGCAGCCCGAGCGGGTCGAAGGCCTGCTTGACGGTGCGCTGCATCTCCAGCCCGACCGGGCCGAGTTCGCGGGCCAGCCACTCCTTCTTCAGCATCCCCACCCCGTGTTCCCCGGTGATCGTCCCGCCCAGGGACAGCCCCAGGGCCATGATCTCGTCGAAGGACCCGCGGGCCCGCCGCGCCTCGTCCTCGTCGGCGGGGTCGAAGCAGACCACCGGATGGGTGTTGCCGTCGCCGGCGTGCGCGCAGACGCCGATGAGGAGGTCGTACCGGTCGGCGATGGCGGCCGTCCCGTCCAGCATCTCGGCGAGCCGCGACCGCGGTACGCACACGTCGTCGATCATCGTCGCCGGCCGCAGCGCCTCCAGGGCGGTGAGGGACATCCGGCGGGCCTGGAGCAGGAGTTCCGACTCCGCCTCGTCCTCGGCGGGCACGACGGCGGCCGCCCCGGCGGCGGTGCACAGCCGGGCCACGGCCTCCAGGGCGGCCGGCGCGTCCGGGGTGTCGAAGGCGGCGAGCAGCAGCGCCTCCGTGGTCTCGGGCAGGCCCATCTTCCCGAGGGCGTTGACGGCGCGGACGGTCGTACGGTCCATCAGTTCCAGCAGGGAGGGCGTCAGGCCCGCCTCCATGACGGCGCAGACGGCCTCGCAGGCGGCCGCGACCGAGGGGAACTCGGCGGCGAGCGCCAGCTGCCGCGGCGGCGCCGGCCGCAGCGCGAGGACGGCCCCGACCACCACCCCGAGGGTGCCCTCGGAGCCGACGAACAGCCGCGTCAGGTCGTACCCGGCGACGCCCTTGGCGGTACGCCGCCCCGTGCGCAGCAGCCGCCCGTCGGCCAGCACCACGTCCAGCCCGAGCACGTACTCGGCGGTGACCCCGTACTTCACGCAGCACAGCCCGCCGGACGCGGTGCCGATGTTGCCGCCGATGGTGCACTGCTCCCAGCTGGAGGGGTCGGGCGGGTAGGAGAGGCCCTGTTCGGCGACGGCCCGGGAGAGGACGGCGTTGACCACGCCGGGTTCGACGACGGCGATCCGGTCGACGGCGGAGACCTCCAGGATCCGGTCCATCTTGACGAGGGACAGCACGATGCAGCCGTCGGAGGCGTTGGCGGCCCCGGAGAGGCCCGTACGGGCGCCCTGCGGGACCACGGGGACCCGTAGGGCGGTGGCGGTCCGCATGACGTGCTGCACCTGCTCCACCGTCCGCGGCAGGACGACGGCGGCGGGGGTGCCGGCGGCGCAGAAGCCCGCGGTGTCGCGGGCGTAGGAGGCGGTCACCTGAGGGTCGGTCAGCAGCGCCCCGGGCGGGAGTCCTTCGCCGAGTCGCGCGATGAGATCGTCAGCCATGGGGCCACAGTGACAGCCGGGGCCATCGGTGTGAACACGGCCGCGACCGGCTTCGGACACCTCGGCGGGCTCTTCATATTGACGCACAGTGAGCGCATGCACGGTTTCGACGAGCAATCCCAGCAGCCCGCGCCGCCCGTGACCTTCACCGGACGCAAGACGGTCGTGGCGGCCGCGGTCGCGGTGGTCCTGATCGCCGGGGCCCTGCTGATCCGCCCGGCCCGCACCGGTGACGACGCGCGCCCGCCCGGGCCGAGCGAACGGGCCGCCTCCGCGGTCGGCATGGGAGCCCCCGCGGCGGCGGTGGACCTGACGGCGCTGGTGGCGGACCGGGAGAAGTGGGTGGCCGCGCACGCCGACGACGACGCTTCGTGGGCGGTGCTCGGCTCGGCGTACCTGGAACAGGCCCGGCGGACGGCCGATTCCGCCTGGTACCCGAAGGCGGAGAAGGCGCTCAAGCGGTCGCTGGAGGTCCGCCCGGCCGAGAAGGGCAACTTCGACGCGATGACGGGCATGGGCGCGCTGGCCGGCGCCCGGCGGGACTTCGCGACGGCCCGCAAGTGGGGCGAGCTGGTCCGGGCGCAGGCGCCGCGGCGCTGGACGGCGTACCCGGTCCTGGTGGACGCGTACACGGGCCTCGGCGACTACAAGGCCGCGCAGCGGGCGATGGACCGGCTGATGGAGCTCCGGCCGGGCCTGGCGGCCCATCTGCGGGCGGCCCAGGTGTACCGGGACCGGGGCTGGCGCGAGGACGCGGTGGTGGCGCTGGAGGCGGCGGGCGGGGAGGCGAAGTCCCCGGCGGAGAAGGCGTACGTGCTGTTCCGGCTCGGGGAACTGGCGTGGGAGCGCGGCGACCCGGCCGAGGCGCTGCGCCAGTACGAGGCCGCGCTGCGCACCGACCCGGCGCAGGGCGAGGCGCTGGGCGGCCGGGCCAGGGCGCTGGCCGCGCTGGGGCGGGGCGGGGAGGCGGTGCGGGACTACCGGCTGGCGCTGGGCCGCACCCCGGTGCCGCGGCTGGCGCTGGAGCTGGGCGAGCTGCTGGACTCGCTGGACCGTCCGGAGGAGGCGCGTGCCCCGTACCGGTCACTGTCCGTCCTGGCGGCGGCGGGCGGCGCGAACGGGGTGAACGAGGAGGTCGTCCTCGGCCTGTACGAGGCGGACCACGGCGATCCGGCGCAGGCGGTGCGGCGCCTGTCGGCGGAGTGGGAGCGGCACAAGAGCGTGCAGGTGGCCGACGCGCTGGGGTGGGCGCTGCACAAGGGCGGCGAGGACGCGCAGGCGCTGGAGTACGCGAAGAAGGCGACCGACCTGGGCCTGCGGAGCGCGGAGTTCTCCTACCACCGGGCGGTGATCGAGCGCGGGCTGGGCGACGAGGCGGCGACCCGCCGGAGCCTGCAGACGGCGCTGCGCACGAACCCGGTGTTCTCCCCGGTCCGGGGGCCGCTGGCGAAGGACGCCCTGGCCTCGATCGGACAGCCCCCGTCGGGCGGCCCGGAGAACATGCAGCCGCGCACGCCGTGGGTGGCGCCGGAACTCCCGAAGCCGAGGCCTGCGGCGCCGAAGCCGAAGCCTGCGGCGGCCCCGAAGCCGAAGCCTGCGGCGGCCCCGAAGCCGAAGCCGAAGCCCTCCGCTGCGCGGGGCTGACCCTCTACGGCGCTACCGCGCCCGTCGCCTCAAACGCCGGCGAGGCTGGATTGTCCAGCCTCGCCGGCGTTTGAGGCGCGGGGGTCTGGGGGCGGAGCCCCCGGGGAACGCCCCGCGCACCGGGACCGCGCGACCTACAGGTTGCCCCGCTTCTCCTGCTCCCGCTCGATCGCCTCGAACAGCGCCTTGAAGTTGCCCTTGCCGAAGCCCATCGAGCCGTGCCGCTCGATGATCTCGAAGAACACCGTCGGGCGGTCCTGCACCGGCTTGGTGAAGATCTGCAGCAGGTAGCCGTCCTCGTCGCGGTCCGCGAGGATCTTCAGCTCGCGCAGCTCGTCGATCGGCACGCGCGTGTCGCCGACCCACTCGCCGAGGGTGTCGTAGTACGTGTCCGGCACGGACAGGAACTCCACGCCCGCGGCCCGCATCGTGCGCACGGTGGCGACGATGTCGTTGGAGGCCAGCGCGATGTGCTGGACGCCGGGGCCGTTGTAGAAGTCCAGGTACTCGTCGATCTGCGACTTCTTCTTCGCGATCGCCGGCTCGTTGATCGGGAACTTCACCTTCTTGGTGCCGTCCGCGACGACCTTCGACATCAGCGCCGAGTACTCGGTGGCGATGTCGTCGCCCACGAACTCCTTCATGTTCGTGAAGCCCATGACCTTGTTGTAGAACGCGACCCACTCGTTCATGCGGCCCAGCTCGACGTTGCCGACGCAGTGGTCGATCGCCTGGAAGGTGCGCTTGGCCGGCGGGGTGCCGATCGGCTGGGCGGCGACGTAGCCCGGCAGGTAGGGGCCGTCGTAGTCGACGCGCTCGACGAGGGTGTGGCGGGTCTGCCCGTAGGTGGCGATGGCGGCGAGCACGACGGTGCCGTTCTCGTCCTTGACCTCGTACGGCTCGTCCAGGCCGCGCGCGCCCTGCTCGACGGCGTACGCGTAGGCGGCGCGGACGTCCGGGACCTCGATGGCGAGGTCGATGACGCCGTCACCGTGCTCGGCGACGTGCTCCGCGATGAAGCGGCCGTGGTCGGTGGTCGCCTTGATGACCGAGGTCAGGACGAACCGCGCTGCGCCGTTGGTCAGGACGTAGCTGGCGGTCTCGCGGCTGCCGTTCTCCGGTCCGGAGTAGGCGACGAGCTTCATGCCGAAGGCGGAGGAGTAGTAGTGCGCTGCCTGCTTGGCGTTGCCGACGGCGAAGACGACCGCGTCCATTCCCTTCACCGGGAAGGGGTCTGCCTCACGCGCGGTCTGCGGGGTGGTGTCCAGGGTCTCAGTCATGAGCGCAGATTCCCGCTCTTCCACAAGCTGCGCAATAGTTTCCATTTCTGCTGTACAGAATGCCCAGCGAGATCCGAGGATGACTGAGAGATCTGTGCAGTATGACCAGCTGACCGAGGGAAGGCTTCCATGGGTATCGACGAACTCGACGGGCGGCTCATCGTCCTGCTGGCGCGCGAGCCCCGCATCGGCGTCCTGGAGGCCTCCCGCCGGCTGGGCGTCGCGCGCGGGACGGTGCAGGCCCGGCTGGACCGGCTCCAGTCGAACGGGGTCATCCGCGGGTTCGGCCCGCAGGTCGACCCGACGGCGCTCGGCTATCCGGTGACGGCGTTCGCCACGCTGGAGATCAAGCAGGGCCAGGGGGCGGACGTACGGGCGCACCTGGCGGGCGTCCCGGAGGTGCTGGAGCTGCACACGACGACCGGGCACGGGGACATGCTGTGCCGGCTGGTGGCGCGGTCGAACGCCGACCTCCAGCGGGTGATCGACCGGGTGGTGGCCTTCGAGGGGATCGTGCGGGCGTCGACGGCGATCGTCATGGAGAACCCGGTCCCGCTGCGGATCATCCCCCTGGTGGAGCAGGCGGCCGCGGACGACTGACCCCGGGCCCAGGCCCGCACCGGACTTCCAAAGAAATGGTTGCAAAGAAACCCTTGCAGAGAACTCTTTGCAACTCTACTGTTGAGGCATGCCCGAGAAGAACGCCGGAACCCCCTCGGGACCGCCGCCGCAGCCGACGGTCCGCACGCTCGACGCCCGCTCCCTGCGCGGCCTCGCCCACCCCCTGCGCATGCGCATGCTCGCCGCCCTGCGCCGCGACGGGCCCGCCACCGCCTCCCAGCTCGCGGAGCGGCTCGGCGAGTCCAGCGGCTCGACCAGCTACCACCTGCGCCAGCTCGCCGCGCACGGCTTCGTCGAGGACGCGCCGGGGCACGGCAAGGGCCGGGAGCGCTGGTGGAAGGCCGCCCACGACGGCACGGCCTTCGACGAGTCGCTCATGTACGACGACGACCCGGAGACCCGCGGCGCCGCCGGCACCTTCCTCCACGAGATCGCGGCGATCCACGCCCAGGAGACCAACACCTGGCTCGGCGACGCCCACAACTGGCCCAAGGAGTGGCGGAGTTCTTCGGACCTCAGCGACTTCACGCTGCGCCTGACGCCCGCCCAGAGCCACGAGCTGATCCACCGGGTGCACGAGCTGGTCAACAGCTACCGCGACCTGCCGCAGACCGAGGACGCCGAGACGGTCCGCTTCCACACGCACGCCTTCCCGCGCCGCGGCACCGCCTGCCCCCCGCCTGACCCCGCCTGATTCCCGCACCATCTCGCGTTCACCCAGAAGGAGTCCCGCCATGCACGCCTTCCCGCACGCCCGGACACACGCCGCCCGCACCGCCGAACTCGCCGCCGAGGCCGCCGCCTGGCGCCTCGCCCGGGAAGCCGCCCCCGCCTCCCCCGCCCCGTCGGCCCTCCCCGGCGCCCTGCGCAGCCGGCTCGGCGAGGCCCTCATAGCCGCCGGAACCCGCCTGGCGCATCCCGCCCACCACGCAGCCGCGTGAGCCGGCGGCCCTTCGCGGCGGTCCTGGCCGCCAACACGGTCTCCATCGCGGGCAGTTCGCTCACCCTGATCGGCGTCCCGTGGTTCGTGCTCCAGACCACGGGCAGCGCCGGCCGGGCCGGGATCGTCTCCTTCTGCGCCACCCTCCCGGTCGTCGTCGCCGCCCTGATCGGCGGCCCGGTCATCGACCGGATCGGCCGCCGCCGGGTCTCCGCGGCCTCCGACGCGATCTGCGCCGTGTCGGTCGGGGCGATCCCCCTCCTCCACCACGCGGGGCTCCTCGACTTCTGGATGCTGTGCGCGCTGATGGCCGTCGGCGGACTCGTGCACACCCCGGGGCTGACCGCCCGCTACGTGCTGCTGCCGAGCCTCGCCGAGCACGCCGGCACCACCGTCGCCCGGGCCGCGAGCCTCTACGACGCCGTCTCCCGCGGGGCCCGGATGATCGGGGCCGCGGTGGCGGGCGTCCTCATCGCGGTCTTCGGCGCCGAGAGCGTCCTCCTCCTGGACGCGGCCACGTTCGCCGTCTCCGCCCTCCTGGTCTCCGCCTTCCTGCGCGGGGTCCCGGCCGCGGAGCCCCAACGCGCCGCCGAGAAGCCCTCGTTCGCCGCCTACCGCGCCGACCTGGCCGAGGGCTGGCGGTTCCTGACCCGCTCCCGGCTCCTGCTGGGCATCACCCTCATGGTGATGGTGACCAACGGCCTGGACCAGGGCTGGTCCTCCGTGCTCCTCCCGGTCCACGGCCGCGAGGCCCTCGGCGGAGCCACCACCCTCGGCCTGATGGTCTCCCTGTTCGGCGGCTTCGCCCTGCTCGGGGCCCTGCTCTACGGGGCCGTGGGCGAGCGCTTCCCCCGCCGGGCGGTCTTCGCGGGCGCCTTCCTGCTCTCCGGGGCCACCCGCTACGTGGTCGCCGCCGTCACCGGCACCCCGCTGCCCCTCGCGGTGACCATGGCCCTGGCCGGCCTGGGCGCGGGGATGCTCAACCCGATCCTGACCACGGTCATCTCCGAGCTGGTGCCGGAGGAGATGCGCAGCCGGGTCTCCAGCGTGAGCATGGCGGGCGGTGAACTGGCCATGCCGATGGGCGGTCTCGCGGCGGGCCTGCTGGTCGACGCCCTCGGCGTGAACCCGGCCCTGCTGGCCTTCGCCGCCGTCTACCTGCTGGCGACGCTGACCCCGCTCGTCTTCCCGTCCTGGCGCGGCCTCGACCGGAAGCCCTCCGTCAGCAGGACGGAACGTCCTCGTTCCGGTTCAGCGCCCGCAGGGAGTTCACCGCGTCCGTCAGCGAAGTGACGGGGATCAGCCGGAGACCCTCGGGGAGGTCGGACTGCGCGTCCGAGCACTCCGCCTTCGGCACGAGGAACACGGTGGCCCCGTCGCGGTGCGCGGCCTGGGTCTTCAGGCCCACGCCGCCGACCGCGCCGACCGTCCCGTCGGCGCTGATGGTGCCCGTGCCGGCGATGGTGCGGCCGCCGGTGAGTTCGCCGCCGCTGCCGTCGCCGTCGAGCTTGTCGACGATGCCGAGGGTGAAGAGGAGTCCGGCGCTCGGGCCGCCGACGTCGGCGAGGTTGAGCTGGACCTTGACGTCCTTGGGGTCCTTCTTGAGGTAGCCGAGGGCGGCGGCCGCGGCGGCCGACTGCGACTGGGCCATCTCCTGCAGGTTGTGCTCCTCGATCTGCTGGTCGCTCCCGCCCGAGGGATACACCGACTCCCGGGGCATGACCGCGTGGTCGGTGCCGAACCAGTGGCCGATCAGTTCGGGCAGTTTCATCGTCGAGGAGGGGCCGGTCGCACGGATGGTGGTCATCCGGAGCTGGCCCTTGGTGTCGCGCACCGGGGCGCCGGTGACGGTGATCACCGGCTTGCCCTGGTCGGAGCCCAGTACGTCGGCCGTGGGGCCCGGCACGGCCACCACGAAGGGCAGCGGTGCGAGGGCGGCGACGGCGAACAGCGCGAGGACGGGCGCGGCGCAGACGGCCAGGGCGGCGGGACGCGGCAGACGTGTGAGGCGAGAGAGCACCCGGCCAATCTACCGACCCGGGCCTCCCCGCCCGTTCCGCCGGGCCCGGAGCCCGGCCGCCGCGGCCTCCCCGCGGCGGTCTGGCGGCCCGGCGGGAAGGCGCGTACGGCGGTGGGCCCGGTGGCGGCCCCGGTGGCGGCTCAGCGCAGGGCGTCGGCGACCTCGCGGGCCGCGTCGACCACGCGGGGCCCGACCCGCTCCGGCACGGCGTCGGCGAGCATCACGACGCCGACGCTCCCCTCCAGGCCGGTGATCCCGACGAGCGGTGCGGCGGCGCCGCTGGCGCCCGCCTCCAGCTCGCCGTGGGTCAGGGTGTAGCCGGGCTCGATGAGCGAGCCCTGACGGGCGGCCAGGATGGCCCGGCCGGCCGCGCCGCGGTCCAGGGGGTGGCGGAAGCCGGCCCGGTAGGCGACGTGGTAGTCGGTCCAGGTGGGCTCCACGACGGCCACGGCGAGGGCCTCGGTGCCGTCGACGAGGGTCAGGTGCGCGGTGGCCCCGATGTCCTCGGCGAGGGAGCGCAGGGCGGGCAGGGCCGCCTCGCGCACGAGCGGGTGGACCTGCCGGCCCAGGCGCAGCACGCCGAGCCCGACCCGGGCCCGGCCGCCGAGGTCGCGGCGGACCAGGGCGTGCTGCTCCAGCGTGGCGAGCAGGCGGTAGACGACGGTGCGGTTGACACCGAGGCGGTTGGAGAGCTCGGTGACGGTCAGACCGTGGTCGGTGTCGGCGAGCAGCTTGAGGACTCTGAGTCCCCGGTCGAGAGTCTGGGAGGTTTCCGCGGTCACGACGCCTCTCCCTCTTCTTTAGGTGGGCGGCGGTGACTCCCACGCGGTGCAGCGCTGCCGGTCCCTCGGCGACGCACGGAGAGGCCGCCGGTAGCGGCCAAGGCACCGGCTGCGCTCCCGCGGCGGCGCTGCCACGGGGCGTTCGATGCGGGGACAGTAGCGAGCGAGTCCGCTGAGCGAAAGACCTCGTCCAGAATCCGGGCGCCTACTGCCGGTTTCAGCCGTTTTCTGCGCGGGACTGTATCGATTCGTAATGTCCCCTGACCGAAAATCGGTTTACCCGCCCATTACTCTGATCGTGTTCAAAAAGATGTTGGGGGGGCGAGGCGCACCGTGCCTCGGATGCACACCAAGGGGAGAGAAGCAACAGTGAAGCTGAAGCGCATGGCCGTCGTGGCCGCCGCAGCTGTCGTCGGTCCGACGGTCCTCATGGCCACGCCCGCCATGGCGGACGAGGCCAACAACACCGCCGTGACGACGCCGGACTCGGCGCCGAAGGAAGACGCCGCGCCCGCCGCCGAGACCCCGGCGAAGCCGGCCGTCGAGACCCCGGCCAAGCCCGCCGCGGAGACCCCGGCGAAGCCCGCCCCGGCCCCGGCCAAGCCCGCCGCCGAGAAGCCGGCCTCCAAGCCGGCCCCGGCCCCGCAGGTGGAGGACGGCGACGAGTACAAGGAGGGCCCGAAGCTCGGCCTGAGCGGTCTGCCCGCGGGCGGCTTCAAGGCCGGCGGCGAGTGGACCGAGGTCACCCTCAAGGTCGACAACCGCGGCATCCAGGGCTTCGAGGACTACGGCTTCGCCGTTCTCGGCGGCAACGACCACGGCACGCTGAACGCCAAGCACCTCGACATCCAGATCTTCGACGGCAAGAAGTGGGTCGCCGCCGACAAGGACCCGTCGGGCCAGACCGCCGGCACCGTCTTCGACAGCTACGTCGACGAGGACGAGGTCTTCACGGTCAAGCTGCGGATGAAGTTCAGCAAGGACGCTCCGCTCGGCAGCATCGAGTTCGTCGTCGCCGGCGGCAGCAACAACATCGACGAGGAATTCGCGTCCGACGCGCAGTTCTACACGTCGAAGATCGTCAAGGGCTCCACCGGCGGTGGCAACACCGGCGGCAACACGGGCGGCCAGAACAACGGTGGCAACACCGGTGGCGGCAACGACACCAAGCCGAACGGCGGCGGCACCACGCCGATCGTCGACACCAACACCGGCTCCGGCAACAACGGCGGCAGCACCAACACCGGCGGCGAGCTCGCCGAGACCGGTGCCGACGCCGCCACCAGCTGGGCGCTCGGCGCCGGCGGTGTGGCGCTCGCCATGGGTGCGGCCCTGGTCGCCGGCACCGGCAAGCGTCGCCGCGTCACCGCCTGATCGAGGCACCACGAGAGCGGGGTCCGTGCGCACCGGCGCACGGACCCCGTTCCGCATCCTCAGCGGCAGCAGCAGCGGCTCACCGCATCCGGGTGGCCCACTCCTGCACCTTCTTGATCCGCTCCTTCAGCTGCCCGGCCGTCGCCTCCGCGCTCGGCGGCCCGCCGCAGACCCGGCGCAGCTCCGTGTGGATCACGCCGTGCGGCTTCCCGCTCTGGTGGACGTACGCGCCCACCATCGTGTTCAGCGACTTCCGCAGCTCCAGCAGCTCCTTGTGCGAGACCACCGGCCGCCGTTCGGCCGGCAGCTCCAGCAGGTCCGACTCCGCGTCGGGCTTGCGGCGGCTGTGCGCGATCTGCCGCGACTGCCGCTTCTGCAGCAGCAGCTGCACCTGGTCCGGCTCCAGCAGCCCCGGGATGCCGAGGTAGTCCTGCTCCTCCTCGCTGCCCGGGTGCGCCTGCATGCCGAACTCGGCGCCGTCGTACAGCACCCGGTCGAAGACGGCGTCGGACTCCAGCGCCTCGAAGGACATCTGCTCGTCCTCGCCGGTGTCCTCGTCCTCCTGCCGGTTCGCCTCCTCCATCTCCTTCTCGGACTCGGCGTACGGGTCCTCGTCCTCCCCCGCCTTCTTCGGCCGGTCGAGGACGTGGTCGCGCTCGACCTCCATCTCGTTCGCGAAGCCGAGCAGGTAGGGGATCGTCGGAAGGAACACGGAGGCCGTCTCGCCGCGCCTGCGCGAGCGCACGAAACGCCCGACCGCCTGCGCGAAGAACAGCGGGGTCGAGATCGTCGTCGCGTACACGCCCACCGCGAGGCGCGGTACGTCGACGCCCTCGGACACCATGCGGACCGCGACCATCCAGCGGTCGTCGTTCGCGCTGAAGGTGTCGATGTTCTTCGAGGCGCCCGTGTCGTCGGAGAGCACGACGGTCGCCTTCGTGCCCGTGATCTCCCGGATCAGCTTGGCGTACGCGCGCGCCGCGTCCTGGTCGGCGGCGATGACGAGCCCGCCGGCGTCCGGGATGCCCTTCCTGACCTCCGTCAGGCGCTGGTCGGCGGCGCGCAGCACGTTCGGCATCCAGTCGCCGCGCGGGTCCAGGGCCGTGCGCCAGGCCTGCGAGATGGCGTCCTTGGTCATCGGCTCGCCGAGGCGGGCCTCGATCTCGTCGCCGGCCTTGGTGCGCCAGCGCATGTTGCCGCTGTAGGACAGGAAGATCACGGGGCGGACGACGCCGTCGCCGAGGGCGTTGCCGTAGCCGTAGGTGTAGTCGGCGGAGGACCGCCGGATCCCGTCGTTCCCCTCCTCGTACGTGACGAACGGGATCGGGTTGGTGTCCGACCGGAAGGGCGTACCGGTCAGCGCCAGGCGGCGGGTCGCCGGGTCGAAGGCCTCCAGGCAGGCCTCGCCCCAGGACTTCGAGTCGCCGGCGTGGTGGATCTCGTCGAGGATCACCAGGGTCTTGCGCTGCTCGCAGCGGTTGCGGTGCAGCATCGGGCGCACGCCGACGCCCGCGTAGGTGACGGCGACCCCGTGGTAGTCCTTGCTGAGCGGCCCGGCCGAGTACTCGGGATCGAGCCGGATGCCTATCCGGGCGGCGGCTTCCGCCCACTGCTTCTTCAGGTGTTCGGTCGGCGCGACCACGGTCACCTGCTGCACCACGTGGTGGTGCAGCAGCCAGGAGGCGAGGGTGAGCGCGAAGGTGGTCTTGCCGGCGCCGGGGGTGGCGACCGCGAGGAAGTCCCGCGGCTGGGTCTGGACGTACTTGTCGAGCGCCCCCTGCTGCCAGGCTCGCAGCTTGCTGGCGGTACCCCAGGGGGCACGGCCGGGGAAGGCGGGTGAGAGGTGGTGGGAGGCGGTAGTAGTCACGGTCTCCGGTTCGTTGCTCTCGGC
Source organism: Streptomyces sp. NPDC090077 (assembly GCF_044747545.1). Classification (NCBI taxonomy): domain Bacteria; kingdom Bacillati; phylum Actinomycetota; class Actinomycetes; order Kitasatosporales; family Streptomycetaceae; genus Streptomyces; species Streptomyces sp. NPDC090077. Next base: position 24,218 of record NZ_JBIVEG010000010.1, on the reverse strand, counting down.
GGTCGTGGCAGTCGTGGCCGTCCCCGCCGACGTGGTGGTCGTACGTAGGACAACCGGGCCACCTTACCGGCGCGGGCCCGCCCCTCGCGGAGGGACAGGCCCGTGACCTCGGCGGGTGCGGCGAGCGTCACATCCGCCCGCGCACCCTCCGCCGTGCACACGTCACAGCGAGCGCAACCGCCCGGCGATCAAGGCGAGATCGGACTCGCGGCCCGACGCCACGTCGATGACCAGGTCGTACGCGCGGTCCTGGTCGGCGTCCGCGAGATCCACTCCGTTCACGGCGAGGAAGACCGCGGCGGCCAGCCAGGCCGTGCGCTTGTTCCCGTCGACGAGGGGGTGGTTCACCGCGATGCCGTGCAGCAGCGCCGCGGCCTGCTCGTACGGGTCCTCGTAGGCCGGTACCCCGAACATCCGGGCCCTCGGGCGGTGCACCGCCGACTCCAGGAGCCCCGGGGCGCGCAGCTCCACGGACTGCTCCCGGGCCAGGCAGGCGTGCCGGGCGAGGTCCAGGACCTCGGCGAGGGTCAGGTGCCGGACCCCGGCCCCGGCGCTCACCGGCCGAGCCTGTCCAGCAGCCCGGCGTGCCGCTCCGCCAGCCGTGCGGCCTCGGCCCCGACGCGCTCGCGCTCCCGGCGCAGGTGCGCGCGTACGGCTTCCAGCGCCAGGGCCTCGGGGGTCACCCCCGTGGCGTCGGCGAGGTCGGACAGCTCGGCGCGCTCGGCGTCGGACAGCGCGGGGACCAGCTCGTTCACGTTCACGGCCGGAGCGTAACGACCGGATCGGGCCCCACTCACCCGGTTTTCCGGGGGCGCCTGCCCTCAGACCGCGGCGGCCCCCGCCTTCTCCGGCACCGGATCCAGCCGGGTCGCCACCCACGCCCCCACCAGGGCCACGCAGGCCATCGGCAGGAAGACCACGAGGAAGGCCGCCGGGTGCGAGGCACCCGCCCCCGCCGTCGCCGCGTGCCCCGCGCCCACCGCTCCCCCGCCCAGCGCGGCGAACGCGGCACCCCCGGCCGCCAGCAGCACCACGTTCGCCAGGGCGTCCGAGATCTGCAGCGCGGCGGAGTTCGCACCCGCCTCCGTCGGCGCCGACAGCTTCAGCAGCAGCACGCTGGTCGAGCCGATCACCAGCCCCATCCCGAGCGAGCCCACGGCCCAGGCCAGGGCCAGCGTCCACACCGGCACCGCCTCGACCAGCACGGCCGGGGCCGCCGCGATGGCCACGGCCACCATCACCATCCCGGTGACCATCAGCCGCTCCCGGTAGGGCGCCGTCCGGCCCTGCGACTGCACCCAGGAGCCCAGCGCCCACGTCACCCCGCCCAGCGCCAGCGAGAAGCCCGCCCAGGTCGGGCTCAGGCCGCGCTGGGTCACCAGCATCAGCGGCACGAAGCTCTCGGCCCCGATGAACGCCCCCGCCGCCACCCCGCGCAGCAGCACCACCGACGGCAGCCCGCGCCGCGCCCGGTAGGTGCCGCGCGGCAGCAGCCCCAGTACCGCCGGCACCAGCAGGGCCGCGCCCGCGATCCCGGGCAGCAGCGACAGCCACCGCAGGTCCTGGGCGGCGTACTGGAGCAGCCCGGCGCCCAGCGAGATCCCGAGGGCCAGCCGGATCCGCCGCCGGTCGAAGGGCGGGGGCCCGCCGGCGGTCTCCACCGGCCCGGAAGCGGCGCGCCGGATGGCCGGCAGCGCCACCATCAGCGGGATGACGACCAGCGCGGGGATCCCGAGGAACACCCACCGCCAGCCGAGGTGCTCGGTGACCGTCCCCGCGGCCAGCGGCCCGACGATCGACGGCACCACCCAGCTCGCGGCGAAGGCCGCCATGATCGCCGGCCGCAGCCGCTCCTCGTAGGCCCGGCTGATCACCACGTACAGGGCGACGATCACCAGCCCGCCCCCGAAGCCCTGCACCGCCCGCCCCACCACGAACACGCCCATGAGCTGCGCGGTCCCGGAACACACCAGCCCGGCGGCGAAGGCCCCGATCCCCACCGTCAGCGGCCGCAGCGGCCCCTGCCGGTCGGCCCACTGGCCGGACAGCACCATGGCGAAGAGGCTGGTGGTGAAGTACGCGGAGAACCCGAAGGCGTAGAGCCCGATCCCGTCCAGCTCCCGCGCGGCGACGGGCATCGCGGTCCCGACGGCGGTGGCCTCGAAGGCGATCAGGAAGATCACCGAGATGATCCCGATGCTGAGCGTCCGGTACGCCGGCCCGAGGATGCCGCCCTGCGGCGGTGGGGCGGCGGTGGTCTCTGATATCCGGGGTTCAAGGGCGCTCATCGCCCCAGAGTAAGGTCCACGAGCCACTCTCGCCCCTGTCATTTCGACCGATCCCGCCTCGGCCCCGCGACCTAGGTCCCCGAGCCCGTGTGAACGCGGCATGGCAGTCACATTGCAGCCCCCGCGCCACCCTTCCCCCCCGCCCGGCGGCCCCCGTACGTTCGTACTCGTCACCACACACCCAGCCGTGTGCCCGAGTGGTTGAGGGACTCGCCTGCAAAGCGAGGCACGCCGGTTCAATTCCGGTCACGGCTTCTGCGCAGCCCGAAGGCCGTCCGGGGCCCCAAGCCCCCGGACGGCCTTCGCCGTCTTTACTCGGCGCCCTTCGTCTGCGCTTCGTGGCCCTGCTGCCGCGCGACGGAGTTCCCGGACACGTACCCGAGGCGCACCGACTCGGTGAGGTCGTTGCCGAAGTCGCTGTTGGGGTCGATGCCGTGGCGCTCCGCGAACTGCCTCATGGGCGCCTCGGCGCTGTGCTCCCCCGCCCGGAACATCGCCTTGTTGGAGTCGTGCGTCCGGCCGTCGACCTCGTCCTTGTGCTCCTGCTTGGCCTCGTCGGACCACTCTCCGATGACGCCCGAGGCGGCCTGCTCCACCGCCCCGCTGCCGGTGTCCACGGCGAGCGGGACGACGACCGCCGCCGCGCCGGCCGCGGCGGCCGTGGCGGGCAGGAAGGCCACACCGGCGGCGATCGCGGCGGTGGTGCCGAACTCGACCCAGTGGGAGCTCCGTTCGTGCGCCTTCTCGTACGCCTCGTGCTCCTTCTCGCCGACCGCCCGGACCTGCCCGGCGCGGGACTCGTCGAGGATCCCCTGCGCCTCGGCACCGGTACGGACGACCGCCCGGGCCCGGCCTTCGTCGACCGTGCCGTCGTGCACCGTCCGGCTCTCCAGAACGCTCGCGACATGGACGCGTTCGGCAGTGGACACGGTGGCGTAGGCGTCGGGGTGCTGCCCCAGTGCGGCAAGCAGGTCACGGGCCTCCTCGCGCTCCAGCTCCGCATGCGCTTGCCCCCCGCCGGCCCCCGGGGCGAAGACGCTCGCGTCCCCCTTGTCGTCCAGTGCACGGTTGACGTCGTCGACGTACCCGGCGGTCATGCGGCCCAGGCTGTCCGCGAGCACCTCGTGTCGCTTGAGCAGCCCCGCGTCGCCCCCGTACTTCACCGCGACGGCCTCCATGACCCGCGCACCGTCCTCGGTGCGGTCGAGCCGCGGCGCGGGATCGTCCCAGGCGTGGCCGAGGGCGGCTGCTTCCAGGGCGTGCCCCAGCGCGTCGGGCACGTACCTCCGGGCCTTCCTCACGTCGTCCGGGTTCATGCCCTCCGTGTCGACGGTGGGGCGGTACGTCTCGCTGGTGAAGAAGTCGAGGTAGTTCTTCACGACGCCCCCCTTCGCGTCCTTGCCCAGGTACGGGGCTCCGGACCGCTCCGTACCGTCCAGGTTGTAGGCCTGGTGCGGGTGCTCCGGGTTGAAGAACTGCGCCGAGGCCTGCGGGCTGTGCCCCAGCGCCTCCAGGAAGCCGACCACCGGGTCGTAGCCGGCGCCGTTGGTCCCGGAGGGGTTCAGCAGGTTGCCGCCGTAGCCGGCGCCCGGCCTGCGGCCCCGGTTGAAGAAGTCCGGGTCCTTGGCGTGGATCTGCGTGGCGTGCTCGGCGATCGGGACCAGGAACCTGGGGTCGTAGTTCCCGTAGCGCATGATCCCGCCGAGCAGCTGGTACCCGAACGGCGGGTTCTGCTCGTAGCGCCCGAGCGGGATCTGCTGGGTGCCGAGCCTGCGGAGCTCCTGGGCGTAGCCGTCGGGCAGGTGCGGCTCGGTCGTGGAGCGGGTGGCGGTGGCCAGGTTGAGGCCCAGGTTCCTCTGGAGCTCCCGGACGTCCGCCAGCCGCTGCTCGTCGAGGTGGCCGTAGGGGTGGGTGTCGGTCGCCATGGCGCCGAAGAACCGGAGCGCGCCCCGGGGGCCGAGGTTCCCGTAGAAGGAGGTGGCGAACTCGGGCTTCCTGGCGTTGTCGGCCAGCAGTTCGTTCAGCTCCGCCAGCTCGGCGTGCGAGAGGTTGCGGCCCTTGCGGGCGAGGTCGGTGGCGCGGCCGGCCTGTTCGGCGGTGAGACCGGCGTACTTCGGGGCGGTGAAGTCGTGGTCGTCGGCGACGTTGGCGTTCAGGAGGCGTGCGAGGGACCGGTCCACGTCGTCGCAGGCGTCGACGGCGGCGTCCACCTTCGCCTGCCACAGCGGCCGGTTGACGCGGAGGGACTCCTGGTAGTCGGGGTCGTGGCGCGCCGCGTGGCGGTCGGCTTCGGTGGCCAGGGGCAACGCCTCGACCTTCCCCTTGCCGTCGACCCGGAAGCCCGCGGCGGGCGCCTCCTCCTCGGCGATCCGCCTGAGCCGGTCGCGGGAGGAGCTGAAGGTGGCGTGGCCCTGGGCGAGGGCCTGGTGGATGCCCTTGGCCTCCTTGGCGGCGTCCTCGAACTCCTTGGCCGTCTTGTCCACGAACGGCCGTGCCACGCCCGCGGTGACCCCGCTCCATTCGGCCTTGTCGGACTTGGCCTTCATGCCGTTGCGGGCGGCCTCGGCCAGTTCCTCCAGCTTCGCGGCCATGGCCCGCCAGTCGCGGACGGCGGCGGCGAGCTTGTCGACGGGGGCGTTGAGCACGTTCTCGTACGTCGGCACGGTGGGTCTGCCGGCCCGGCTACTTGAGGTACGCGTCGAGCTTGGAGGCGGTGAACTCGGCGTAGAGGCACTGCTCGTCCCGGCGGTGGGAGGAGAGGGAGTAGTTCAGTCCGTTGGAGATCTGGGCGCAGGCGGCGGTGAGGGTCTTGACCTGGGACTCCCAGCGGCTGTTCGCCCTGGCGAGCGCGGCCCCGCTGCCGAAGCCCTCGCGCGACAGCGCGGCGGCGGCCTCGGCGGAGGCGGTGGCGGCGTGCCGGCCGTCGGCCTGGAGGCGGGAGTGCAGCTGGTACGCCTCGCTGCCGATGGCGCCGATGTGGTCCTGGTCGAGGGCGAGGTCGGCGGAGCCGGCGGTGGGGGCCGTCTGGTTGAGGCGCGTCGAGATGTTGGCCGCGGCGGCGGCGCGCGCGGCGGACCACTCCTGCTCGAAGGACATCAGGTGTGCTCCCGCTCCCCGCCTCGGCTCTCAGTGCCTGGACCGCCGTACGACGGTTGCGGCGACGGCCCCGCCGATGAGGACGCAGGCCGCCAGCCCGAGGGCGATCCAGGGGAGGCTGCCGTTGCCGTTGCCGTCGCCCTTGTCTACCGCAGCACCGGCCTGCGGCGCAGGGGTCGGGGTGGTCTTCCCCCCGGTCGGGGGAACGGAGGTGCCCGGTGTTGCCGCCGCGGCGAGGTCGGGCAGGGGGTACACGTCGGCCGGGCCGGGGTCTCCGGGGGTGGGGAGGGCGATGCGGGGGCGGACCACGCCGTAGCCGACGTAGTCGTTGCGCTCGACGCCGTCGACGGGCTTGCCGGCGGTGTTGAGGAGGACGCGGAGGATCTGGTTGTTGGTCCAGGTGGGGTGGGCGGACCAGAGGAGGGCGGCGGAGGCCGATGCGAGTGCGGCGGCGTCACTGGTGCCGTGGGTGGTGCACAGCCCCGTCCCACCTGCACAGGCCGTGACAATGTCCATGCCCGGGGCAGACAAATCAACCTGCGGTCCGTGCTGCGACTCCTTGGTCGAACCGCCATCGGATCCCACGGCTCCCACGCCAACGACTCCAGGCGTCGCCGCCGGATACTCCACCCGATTCACGGTGTCACCATCATTACCGACGGCGGCGAAGATCAATTTCCCCTTTGCGAGGGCATACTTAGCCGCCTCAGAGCGAGCGCGGTCATCCTCAACTGAACCGGACTTCCCCAAAGAGATGTTGATGACCTTGGCTTCAGAATCGGCCGCATAACGGATGGCGGAAGCCCAGGATGGAGTGGAGGGGCTCATCTCATGCGGCACCCGAATCGGGAGGATCTTTGCTGCTGGCGCCAATCCATAGGCTCCGTCACCGCTCGGATGCCTACCGGAACCAGCAATCATTGCCGCGATGCCAGTGCCGTGCTTCCCATAGTCGTTTCGCTCGTCTGACTCGTATCCCGTCTGACCTGCCGCAAAGTCCTTACCCGGTAGAACTTGGCCCTCAAGTTCAGGGATTCGCTCAACGCCGGTGTCGATCACGGCGACGGTCACACCTTCGCCACGGCTGATCCTCCAGAGGTCGTCGGCCTTCATGGCATCGAGATGCCACTGTTTTCCTCGGATGGTCTCCGCATGCGCAGGGGTCGCCGCGACCCAAGCCACTAGCAGGCCGACCAAGGCCGAGGTCACCTTCCGCGTGCGCATCCCGTGCAACGTCCGTCTCGCTCAGTCGATTACGGGTGGGACAACCCGACGGTTGCCCTGCCAGGTCTCTTCGTCCTCTGCCAGGTAGTCAGGACGCTCGCCCGTCTGGCCTCCCCGCCGTCGGCTCAGAGCCGGAGAGGCAGAACCACCATGGCCCATCGCGCCAACGCCCCCTCCACGCACGAGGCCCGAACCGCCTTGGGTAAACGGCTGACTGCCCCCTGCAGCCGGACGCCCTCCAACAACACCTCCGGGCTCCGCCGCCAGTCGCCGGCCGGTCGCAATGCTGCCCGGGGAGCCATGCGGCCCGCCGAACCCGCCGCCCATCACGCCGGGCATAGCGCGCCCACCAGCCGTCGGCGCGTCAGCGCCGATGACCGTGCCACGTGGGATACCTGCCCCGGACGTGCCAGCCGCAATTGGCCGACCTCCTACGATTCCGGTGTCGCGCGGAGCGAGTAGCGGAAGCCCTCCGGCTTTGTCCCCGATCCCGACTGGAGGCTTCGTCACTGGCAGGGTCCCACCAACCGGCGGAAGCATCAGAGGCGGAACAGGGCCGAGAGGACTGCTCCCACCCGGCCCGCTGGGTTCAGGCCCACTAGGCAGGCCAACGGGTGCAGGCCGAGTCCTATCCGGGAGCGTCACGACATGGTCCAGGCCTACGTCCACGCCAGGGCCCAAAACAGCCGGGGAAGGCACAGGCCCTACCGTCGAGTGCGGGAAGCGGTCGCGTTGAACTCCGCTAGTTGTACTTTCCGATCGGTACGAAGGCCCTGAAACCTCTGCCCCATCGACTGGGTTCGCCGTGTACCCCTCAGAACCCGCCCCGCTTGGCCGGTCAATGTACGACCCCCCATATCGGGTATCACCCGGCTCGAAGTCCGGCGGTGGTGGCGGGAACGTCGGCACGGTGGCCTTGTTCATCTCTGCCGACGCCTGCTCGTACGACTGTGCCAGCTTCGTCAGTTGCTGTACCGCGTGCTGGTGGTCCGTGGTGAGTTTCGCGTGGGCGGTGCGGCCGAGTTGTTGGGCGTCCGGGTCGTTGTGGAACTGGTGGGCCGACGCCAGGTTCTCCGCCGCCACCGTGTCGTACGCCGGGGTGTTGGCCTTCACCTCGATCATCGTCTGCGCCGCCTGGGTCATCCACCGGCCGCCCGCCGCGCTGTAGTCGGCCAGCAGCAGGGTCGCGCTGCCCGCGCGGCTCACCCAGTCGTGGAAGGCGTGGGCCGCCTCGCCCTCCCAGCCCTTCACCCGGTGCTTCTTGAGGCTTCCGCCGATCTCCTCGATCACGGCCGCCGCCTCCGTCAGCTGCGTCGCCCGTGCCTTGACCGTCTCCGGGCTGACGGACGCGATCATCGCGAGCAGCTGCTCGTGCGAGTAGCCCTCGAAGTTCGTCGGCGCCATCAGATCGTGCCCTTCGCCGTGCTCGGTGTCGGTGACGGTGTCGGTGTCGGGGCGGTGTGTTTCGCCGCTTCGCGCTCCTGCCGGACCAGGGGGTCGCGGTCCGCTACGTACGCGGTCTTCGAGTCCTTGACGAGGGCCCGCATGCGGGCCTGCGTCTCCTCGTCCACGCCGGCGTAGCCCTTGCCCGCCGTCAGGACGGCGATGCCCAGGGCCTCGATCTGGCCCGCCAGGCCCGCGGACAGCTTCTGCAGCTCGGCGTGGACCGTCGTGTACGCCGTGAACAGGGCGTCGGCCTCGGCGAAGCCCGTGCCCAGGGTGCCCGTCGGCAGGGTTCCGTGGGCCAGCCTGCGGGCGGCCGCCTCCGAGCCGTCGAGGGTCTTCAGCAGGGCGTCGACCCGGTTCTTGGCGTCGGTCAGCGACTCGTACTCGACCTCCAGGGCCCGCGCCTGGGCCGTCACCGCGTCCGCGACCGCGCCGGCGACGTTCGCCCCCGGCCGTCCCGGACCTGCGTTGTCCACCGACACGACGCCCTCCCGTTCGTCAGACGGCCGGCTAGGAGTTGGGCGCCGCCTGAACCGGGGCCGCGACCGCCGCCGACGGTCGGATCGGGATCCTGTTCACGGGCCGGCCCGTCGCCGCGCGGACCGCCGAGGCCACCGCCGCCGGGGTGGTCACCACCGGCACCGCGCTCGCCGCCTTCGCGCCGAACGGGGCCACCACGTCGCGCTCCTCCACCAGCCGGACGATGCGCACCGCCGGGGCGTCCAGGGACGTCGGCAGGGCGTAGCCCGTCAGGTCGGGGTGGCGGACCAGGCCGGCGACCGAGCGGAGGTTCTCGGTCAGGGCCGCGCCGACGCCCTGGGTGACGCCCGCTTCGATGCGGGCCTCCAGCTGGCGCGGGTTGAGGATGCGGCCCACGTCCTGGGCCACGGCCAGTTCCACGACCCGGACCGAGCCGAGTTCGATGTCCACGTCGACGACCGCGCGGATCGCGCAGAAGGCCAGGCCCACGAAGGCGTCGCCCTGGCCGTGCTCGTCGAGCGGTTCGGTGGGGTGGGGGCGGCACTGGGCCGTGGCCCAGAGCTCCTTGCCCTCTATGGCCTCCGCGACCGACATGGAGAAGGCGCCGTCGTACGACGTGATCCGGCCGTCCTGGATCTGGAGGAGTTCCGTCGACATGCCGAGCTTGTGGGCCATCGGCTGGAGGAGCTGCGTACGGACCATCTTCGCGGCCCGTTCGACGGCCCCGCCCGAGACCCAGGTGTGGCGGCCGTGGGCCGCGGGGCCCGCCGGCGGCTGGTCGGTGTCGACCGGGGCGCAGGCCACCTCGTCGATGCCGAGGACCTCCTGCACGATCTGGCGGGCGAGGGTGGCGAAGCCCTGGCCGGTGTCCACGGCCGCGCAGATGACGGTGGCGGCGCCGCCGACCACCTTCACCGTCGCGGTGGAGACCTCGTCGGCGCCCTCGGCGCCGAGCATGTGGACCATGCCCACGCCGTAGCCGACGCCGCGCCGCACCGCGCCCGGTTCGCCCGCGCCCTCGGGGCCGCCGGGCAGCAGCCACTCCTCCTCCGGGGTGTCCTTGGGGAGGGAGGGGAGGGGGAAGTCGCGGACCGAGCGGAGGAGTTCCGCCACGGGAGCCGGGCAGGTGACCGTCTGGCCGGTGGGCAGCAGGTCGCCGGTGGCCAGGACGTTGCGCAGGCGCAGCTCCGCGCCGTCGATGCCGAGGGCGGCGGCGAGCTTGTCCATCTGGCCCTCGTACGCGGCGCAGACCTGCATCGCGCCCTCGCCCCGGACGTGGCCGGAGGGCGGGTTGTTCGTACGGACCGCCCAGCCCTCGACGAAGGCGTGCGGAACGACGTACGGGCCGCAGGCGAAGGCCACGGCCGCCGCGAGGGACTCGGCGGAGGCGTCGGCGTAGGCGCCGGCGTCCATCAGGATCTGGGCTTCGACCTTGACGAGGCGGCCCTCGGCGTCCGCGTGGTGGCGGTAGCGCAGCAGGGTCGGGTGCCGGTGGGCGTGGCCGAGGAAGGACTCCTCGCGGGTGGCGGCCAGTTTCACCGGGCAGCCGGTGCGCAGGGCGAGGAGGCCCAGCGGCAGCTGGAACGCGGCGTCCTCGCGGTCGGCGGTCGCGCCGGGCACGCCGGTGACGACGACGCGGACGCGGTCGGGGTCGAGCCCGAAGCAGGCGGCGGCGAGGTCGCGGTCGGTGTGCGGGTCGGTGGAGGCGGTGTAGATCTCGACGCCGCCGTCGGGGCGGGGCACGGCGAGGCCGGCCTCGGCGCCGATGGGCGCGGGGTCCTGGCGGCCGATCCGGTACAGGCCCTCGACGACGACCTCGCCGGTCGCCTCGGGGTCACCGTAGCGCAGCGGGATGTGCCGGATCAGGTTGCCGTCCGGGTGCAGCGGGGCCGCGCCGAAGGACTGCTCGGGATCGGTGACGGCGTCGAGGAGTTCGTACTCGACGATGATCGCGGCTGCGGCCAGGCGTGCCGTGTCGGGGTGGTCGGCGGCCACGGCGGCGATGGGCTCGCCGTGGTGGCGCACGACGTCGTGGGCGAAGACGGGCCGGTCGGCGATGCGCCGGCCGTGGGTGGCCGCGCCGGGGACGTCGGCGTGTGTGATGACGGCGCGCACGCCGGGCATCTCGGCGGCGGCCGAGGTGTCGATGGACCGGATCCGGGCGTGGGCGTGCGGGGAGCGCAGCACGGCGGCCCACAGCAGGCCCTCGGCCCAGAGGTCGGCGGCGTAGGGGAAGGTGCCCTCGGCCTTGGCGCGGGAGTCCACGGAGGGGACGGAGACGCCGATCCCGCGCAGCGGGCGCGGCGGTCCGGCGTCGCCGTCGGGGCCGAGGCTGACCGTCGCCATGGTGGTGGTGGTCGTGGTGGTGCCGGCCGTCGCCGTGGCCGCGTCCTGACCGCTCACGCCATGCCTCCGTTGTGCTGGTCCCCGCCGAGTCCGTGCGGTCCGCCGTCGTAGCCGTCCGGGGTACCGGGGGCGTAGCCGTCCGGTGCGCCGGGGGCGAGGTGTCCGCCGAGTCCGTTCGTCGCGTCGGGGCCGGGCAGGCCGTCGGGGCCCGCATGGCCGCCGTAGCCGCCCTGGCCGGCGTCGTAACCGCCCTGGCCGCCGGCGTAGCCGCCCTGGCCGCCGTCGTAGCCGCTCGGGCCGCCGTCGAACACGCCGGATCCCGGGTTCGCGCCGAAGGGGTCGAAGCCGTCCGTGCCGTGTGCCGCCGGGTGGGCCGGGTGGGCCGGGTGGATCCCGCCCTCGCCGGGCTGCGCCTGGTGCGGGATGAGCGCCTCGGCTTCCGCCGCGCTCGCCTCGCGCTCGGCGACGACCTCGCGGACCGCCTCGATGACGCCCTTGTAGCCCGAGCAGCGGCAGAGGTTGCCGCAGAGCGCCTGGCGGGTCTCCAGGTCGCTGGGGGCGTGGTTGCCCTCCAGCAGGTCATGGATGGTCATGGCCATGCCGGGCACGCAGAACCCGCACTGCACCCCGCCCGACCTGCACAACGCCTGCTGCACGTCCGAGAGTTCCCCGCCGCTCGCAAGGCCCTCGACGGTGCGCACCTCGCTGCCGGCCGCCGTCGCCGCCGGGACCAGGCAGGAGGCGACGAGCCGCCCGTCGACCTGGACCGCGCAGGCTCCGCACTCGCCCTGCGAGCAGCCGTCCTTGGCGCCGGCCAGGCCGAGGCGCTCGCGCAGCACGTAGAGCAGGGACTCGCCGATCCACGCCCCGGTGACGGGCCGGTCGGCGCCGTTCACGCGCAGGACGTAGGAAGCCGCCGGGTGCTCGTGCTGGGCGACGGCGGGGACCCGCTCTTCTTCGTACGACGTCTCCTGCACCGGGAAGCTCCCGGTGTCGCCCTCGCCCGGGGGCGTGACAGCACGGTCGGCACCGCCGTCACCCGGCACGGGCGCGGCCTCCGCTCCGGCCGGACCGGCCGCGGGAGCCTCCGGAGCCGCCGGTTCCGCGGGAGCCGCCGCCGGGGGCTCCGCGAAGCCGTGGCCGACGCTCTCGCCGCCCTCCGCGCCCCCGTCGGCCTCCACCGGACGCGGCCGCTCGCCCTCGACCGGCATCTCGGCCGGGCCGTGGGAGGCCTCGATGTCCGGGGCGGCCGCGGGCACGGCCTCGGGCTCCGGCCCGGCCTGGAGGTAGCCCTCGGGCAGCGGGGTGCCCACACCGGGGCCGCCCAGCACCCTGGGACCGCGTCCCGGGGAGCCCGCGGGCGCGCCGGAGCCGCCGCCCGGGAGCACGCCGGAGCTCAGCAGCACCCCGGGAGCCGCCTCGGGCGCCACGGGCGGGGCCCAGGGGTCGGAGGCCCCGCCGGGCAGCACCGCCGGGGCGGGCCGGCCCCAGCCGCCGTCCAGGGCGGGGTCGCCCGCGCCGCCGGGCAGCGTCCACTGCCCCGTGGCCATCGCGTCCTCCGGACGGTGCACCGCCTCGGGGAAGTGCCACTCCGCGGTCGAGCCGGGATCCGGGTCGGCACGGGGGCCGGCGTAGGGGTCGGCGTGCGGGCCGGTGTGCAGCCCGCCGCCCAGCGTCCCGTGCGGCCCGCCGGCGGACGACTCCGCGTGCGGCGCACCGTGCGGCACGGCGTGCAGGGCGACACCCTGCCCGTCCGTGTGCAGGACGGCACCCTGCCCGTCCGTGTGCAGGACGGCACCCTGCCCGTCCGCGTGCAGACCACCGCCGTGCGCATCCGCGTGCGGCGTGCCCTGGGGCCCGGCGTGCAGCCCGCCCGAGGCATCCCCGTGCAGCGCACCGCCCGACGGGTCGAAGTGCAGCCCGCCGCCCAGCGTCCCGTGCGGCCCGCCGGCCGGGTCCGCGTGCGGCCCTCCGGTCTGCGGCTCGGCGTCCGCCTCTCCCGCGGGCGCCGCCGCGAAGGCGGCCGCCACCGACGCCGGGAGCGGGATCGAAGCCGGGATCGGCGCACGGGCGGCGGCCTCGGCGGCCGGGCCCGCACCGGGGGCAGCCCCCGCGCCGGCGTCCGGCCACTGCACCGGCATCGTCCAGGTCCCGGTGGCGGAGGGGTCCGCACTGCCCGAGCCCAGCGGCACGATCATCGGCGGCGGCACGAAGCCGTGCCCGGGCGCCGCCAGCGGCTCCCCGCGGTCGAGCGCGTCCAGCATCTCCTGCGGCAGCTGCACGAAGGCCGTGGCCTCGTTGTCGTACTCGCCGCCCTGCGGAACCGGCTCCCAGCCCCAGCCGTTGCCGGCTCCGGCAGCCTGCCCCGCGTTCCCCGTCGTTCCGCTCACGTTCTCGTTCTCGCTCATGAGGTCAGCGCCCTCCCCAGGGCCCTGCGCGCCAGCACGGCCACCGTCCGCCGCAGGTGCAGCACCGCCGAGGACACCTGCGGCCCCTGGTCGGGCACACAGGCGGCCGCGACGTACTCGCCGAAGGCCTCCAGTGCCTCGGGGGCCAGGCTGCGGTCCCCGTCCCAGTCGATCAGCGAGGCCACCCACTGCTCGGCCTCCAGCGGCCGCAGCGGCATCGGGGCCACCGCGCCGATCGCGCACCGCACACCGCGGCGGGCGGGGTCCAGCACGAGTCCCACGGACGCCACCGCGCGCCCCGGGCCGGTCCGCCCCGTGGCCTTCAGGAACACCTGCGGCGCGTGCAGCAGCGGGACCCGCACGAAGCCGATCAGTTCGCCCGGCCGCAGCATGTCGCGGCCGGCCAGCAGGTGGGAGACGGGGATCTCGCGCTGCGAGCTCCCCGTGTCGCCGAGGCTGCCGGGGCCGACGATCACCAGTTCCGCCTCCAGCGCGGCCAGCACCGGCAGGGCGTCACCGGTCGGCGCGGCCGAGGCGATGTTGCCGCCGAGGGTTCCGGCGTTGCGGATCTGCGGCGGGCCCGCGGCGCGCGCGGCGGCGGCCAGCGCCGGGATGAGAGCGGCGAAATCCGGCCGCCCCATCCGGGCGTGCGTCAGTCCGGCGCCGAGCAGCGCGTGCCCGTCCTGGTACTGCCAGCCGCGGATCTCGCTGATCCGGCCGAGGCCCACCAGGGCGGCGGGGCGCAGCAGCCCGGCGTTGACGGCGGCCATGAGGTCGGTGCCGCCCGCCACGGGAACGGCCGCGGGCATGGCGGCGAGAGCCTCGACGGCCTCGTCGAGCGAGGCCGGCAGCATCACGGACTGCGCCCGCTCCGCGTGCGGCTCCAGAGCCGAGTGCGGTGCGTGCGGCCCCTGAGCCGAATGCGGTGTGTGCGGTGCGTGCGTGGTCAACCCGGCTGCCCCTTCCCGATGTCCCGGTCCCGGCGCTCACGCCTGTCCGCCGTACGGTACGTGCTCACCGCCGGGACGTGGCAACTCTGGCACATCTTCGGGACCGCCCGGCGCGAGGGTCTCCCGCTCACCGGGGGCCGGCCCGCGCCCCGGCGCCGCCCGCGCGCGGCCGGGGCGGGAGCCCGGCGGGGCGTGCGGGCGGGGCCGGGCGACGGCCGCGGGAGGTGCCGTCCACCCTCTGCCCGAACGTCCGTTTTTCCCCGGATCGGCCTCCTTTGAGCGAGAGTTCCAAAGGTTCCCGAAGAGTTCCGCTTCCGGACGGGCGGCGCCGGAGCGCCCCCCGCGCCCCCGGGTCACACGATCGGGGGCGCGCCTTCGATCGGGCGTCCCACGACCCCGGGGCGCCGCTGCCACGGCAACGGTCCGGCCGGTGGCCGATAGTCGACCCCGAGGGCGTCCAGGCGCGCCAGATGGGCGCTCGCGCGGGCCTCGAACCCGGCCCAGTCACGGGATTCCGGTTCCGGCAGCCGCGACCACACCGTCTCGGCGAAGGCGGCCAGCCGGGGGAACACCTGGTAGTCCACCCGGGCCTGGTCCTCCATCACCTCGGTCCACACGTTGGCCTGGGCGCCCAGCACGTGCGCGGCGGCCTCCGGCGACAGCTTCGGCGGCACCGGCTCGAAGCGGTAGACGTCCTCCAGGGTGCGCACGTACCCGATGGGCATCGGCTCGTCGGGGCCGCCCGCCTGACGGTGGTCCAGGTACACCTGCTGCTCGGGGCACATCACCACGTCGTGCCCGGCCTCGGCGGCGGCGACGCCGCCCGCGTAGCCGCGCCAGGAGGAGACGGCGGCGCCTTCGGCGAGTCCGCCCTCCAGGATCTCGTCCCAGCCGATCAGCCGGCGGCCGCGGGCGGCGAGCCAGCCGTCGAAGTGCCGGATGAACCAGGACTGCAGCCCGTCCTCCCCGTCCACGCCCAGCTCGCGGATCCGCGCCTGGGCGGCCGGCGAGGCCCGCCACTGCGCCTTGGGGCACTCGTCGCCGCCGACGTGGACGAACGGCGAGACCTCGGCGGGGAAGAGCTCCAGCAGCTCCTCGAAGACCCCCTCGTAGAAGCGCAGTACCTCCTCGGTGGGGGCGAGGACGTTCTCGCTGATGCCCCAGTCGTCCCACACGCCGAGCGCGGAGGTGTCCACGGCGTCCGTGTTGCCCAGCCGGGGGTAGGCGGCGATCGCGGCCTGCGAGTGGCCGGGCACGTCGATCTCGGGGACGACCCGTACGTGCCGCTCGGCGGCGTACGCGACGATCTCGCGGATGTCGTCCTGGGTGTAGAAGCCGCCGTGCGGGGTCTCGTTCCACAGCGGGGAGGCGCGGTGGCCCCACCGGCTGCGGGGCCGCCAGGAGCCCACCTCCGTGAGCCGGGGGTGGCGCCGGATCTCGATCCGCCAGCCCTGGTCGTCCGTCAGGTGCAGGTGGAGCACGTTCAGCTTGTGGGCGGCGAGCAGGTCGATGTGGCGCAGCACCCCGTCCTTGGGCGTGAAGTGCCGGGCGGTGTCGAGCATCATCCCGCGCCATCCGAAGCGCGGGGCGTCGGCGATGGCCGCGTACGGCAGGCTCCAGGTCCGGCCGGGCCGCAGCGGCGCCTTCCGGTAGGCGTCGGGGCCGAGGAGCTGACGCAGCGTCTGGGCGCCCCAGAACAGCCCCGCGGCGTCCCCGCCGGTCAGCTCCACGCCGTCGGCGCCGATGTCGAGCCGGTACGCCTCGGGCCGGAGCCCGCCCGCCGCCCCGGCGTCGATCCGCAGCCGTACGTCGCCCCGCGCGCCGGCGGCGGGCGCGGGCAGGGCCCATCCGGTGGCGGCGCCCACCTCCCGGCGCAGCCAGCGCGCGACGCCCCCGGTACCGGGCCCGGCGTCGAGCACGGGCTCGGGGCCGAAGGCGAGGCGGCGTCCCTCCGGGTCGGGAACGGCGCTCTCGGGGAGCGGGATCAGGTCCATGCGTCAGCCCTCCGCGGCAGCCGGCCGGTCGCCCCCCGCACGGACGGCGGCAGCCGGCCCGCGGCGTGCCGCACGGCACCCGTCCCGCGGGGCGACGCTTCTCGCGCCGACCCTAACCCGCCCCGCGCACACGGCGAAGGCCCCCGGACGCGCTCGCGCGCAGCGGGGGCCTTCGGCGGCGGAAGTCAGGACCTTGCTACTTGTCCTTGCCGCCCTTGTCCTTGTCGCCGCCGGCGCCCATGGACTCGTAGATCTCTTTGCACATGGGGCAGACGGGGTACTTCTTCGGGTCGCGGCCCGGAACCCAGACCTTGCCGCAGAGCGCCACGACGGGGGTGCCGTCGAGCGCGCTCGCCATGATCTTGTCCTTCTGGACGTAGTGGGCGAAGCGCTCGTGGTCGCCGTCGCCGTGGGACACCTGCGGCGTCGGCTCTACGAGGGTCCCCGTACCAGTCCCGCGCTCGGGCTCAAGAGTGCTCATGCAGCCAGGGTACTGAACCCCGCCGGGCTCAGTTCAGCGACGGGTCGTCCAGATAGGTGGCGACCATCGCGAGCTCGCTGCGCTGGCGGCGCAGCACCGCCCGCCACAGCCGTTCGGGGTCCGGGAAGGAGACGTCGCCCGGTTCGGAGTCCACCACGTACCAGGCGCCGTCGCCCAGCTCGTCCTCCAGCTGGCCGGGGCCCCATCCGGAGTACCCGGCGAAGATGCGCAGGCCGCCCAGGGCGGTGGCGAGCAGTTCGGGCGGGGCCTCCAGGTCGACGAGGCCGATCGCCCCGTGCACCCGGCGCCAGCCGAGCGGGCCCTCCTCGCCGGGTATCACCGCGACCCCCAGGGCCGAGTCCAGTGCGACGGGGCCGCCCTGGAACACCACCCCCGGATCGCCGGCCAGCGGGGCCCAGGGGAGCAGGATGTCGCGGACGTCCACGGGGGTGGGCCGGTTGAGGACCACGCCGAGCGAGCCCTGCTCGTCGTGGTCGAGCAGCAGCACCACCGCGCGGTCGAAGTTCGGGTCCGCGAGGGCGGGGGTGGCCACGAGCAGCCGCCCTGTGAGGGAGGACACCTCGGTCATGGGCACATGATCTCGCACAATCGCCCTCCGGGGGGAGCGGGCGGCGGTACCGGATCACGCGCAGCTCAGGGCGCACGGCGGCAGAGAGAGGCGCGCGCCGCGCCGCGCGCCGGAACGCAACACTCCGCTACCTGGCGGATACCGACCGTGTTGTGCCGTATTCATGACAGTCCTACGGCCCCGTCACCCATACAAACATGGGGGTGGTGGCCCTTACCCTTACGTCTGGTCCCCTGCCCATCCACTCCGGAACGCGAGATCCATGACCGGCAACGATGTCCTGCTTGTCCACGGCGGAACCCCGCTCGAGGGCGAGATCCGTGTCCGCGGTGCGAAGAACCTCGTGCCGAAGGCCATGGTGGCCGCCCTGCTCGGCAGTGAGCCGAGCCGGCTGCGCAATGTTCCCGACATCCGTGACGTGCGGGTCGTGCGCGGTCTGCTCCAGCTGCACGGCGTGACCGTGCGCCCCGGCGAAGAGCCGGGCGAGCTGATCCTCGACCCGACCTACGTCGAGAGTGCGAACGTCGCCGACATCGACGCGCACGCGGGCTCCTCCCGCATCCCGATCCTCTTCTGCGGCCCGCTGCTGCACCGCCTCGGCCACGCCTTCATCCCGGGCCTGGGCGGCTGTGACATCGGCGGTCGTCCGATCGACTTCCACTTCGACGTGCTCCGCCAGTTCGGCGCGACCATCGAGAAGCGCGAGGGCGGCCAGTACCTGGAGGCCCCGCAGCGCCTCCGCGGCTGCAAGATCCGCCTGCCCTACCCCTCGGTCGGCTCGACCGAGCAGGTCCTGCTGACGGCCGTCCTGGCCGAGGGCGTGACCGAGCTCAGCAACGCCGCCGTCGAGCCCGAGATCGAGGACCTCATCTGCGTACTGCAGAAGATGGGCGCGATCATCTCCGTGGACACCGACCGGACCATCCGGATCACCGGTGTCGACCGCCTGAGCGGCTACAACCACAAGGCGCTCCCGGACCGCCTGGAGGCCGCCTCGTGGGCCTCCGCGGCCCTGGCGACCGGCGGCAACATCTACGTGCGCGGCGCCCAGCAGCGCTCGATGATGACCTTCCTGAACACGTACCGGAAGGTCGGCGGCGCCTTCGAGATCGACGACGAGGGCATCCGCTTCTGGCACCCGGGCGGCCCGCTGAAGGCCATCGCGCTGGAGACGGACGTGCACCCCGGCTTCCAGACCGACTGGCAGCAGCCGCTGGTCGTGGCCCTGACGCAGGCCACGGGCCTGTCGATCGTGCACGAGACGGTCTACGAGTCCCGGCTGGGCTTCACCTCGGCGCTCAACCAGATGGGTGCTCACATCCAGCTGTACCGCGAGTGCCTGGGCGGCAGCGCCTGCCGCTTCGGCCAGCGCAACTTCCTGCACTCGGCGGTCGTCTCCGGCCCGACCAAGCTGCAGGGCGCCGACCTGGTCATCCCCGACCTGCGCGGCGGCTTCTCGTACCTGATCGCGGCGCTGGCGGCCGAGGGCACCTCGCGCGTCCACGGCATCGACCTGATCAACCGCGGCTACGAGAACTTCATGGAGAAGCTCCAGGAGCTCGGCGCCAAGGTCGAGCTGCCCAACGGCGACCTGGTCTGATCTTCCCCCGCAGGGGGCCCCACGGGGCCTCCTGCGGGCCCTGGAAAGGCCTGAGGGCGGCCACCCCGTGCGGGGTGGCCGCCCTCGGCCGTTCTACGTACCACTGCCGTCCCGGGGGCCTGTGCGGCCCTCGGCACAAGGGCGGTACTACTTGCCCTTGGCGGCTTCCTTGAGCTTGGAGCCCGCGGAGACCTTCACGCTGTAGCCGGCCGGGATCTGGATGGGGTCGCCGGTCTGCGGGTTGCGCGCGGTGCGAGCGGCACGGTGGGTGCGCTCGAAGGTCAGGAAGCCGGGGATGGTGACCTTCTCGTCGCCCTTGGCGACGATCTCGCCGACGGTCTCGGCGAGGGCGGCCAGAACGGCGTCGGCGTCCTTGCGGGTCACCTCGGCGCGCTCGGACAGAGCGGCCACCAGCTCACTGCGGTTCATGTTGTACTCCCGTGTTCAACTTGCCTTAGAGGCGTGAGATCGAAGCCGATGCTGCCAGGGCCCTAGGACAGTGCCCGGACCCGGGTCTGAACGTCAGACCCTCTCGCCCGGTTACGCATCCTGCCCCCACCAGCGGCGGGAAAGCCAATCCGGCACCCGCCAGGGTCACACGAAAAGCGCCACAGTCACGCCTCCGTGACGCTCCGTCCGCACCAGGGGCTCCGGTGGATGCGGACCGCGGGCCACGCGGGCATCCCCGCAACCCTATGGGCGCCCCGCCGGGCCCGCATCCCGCGACGCGCCGGTATCAGACCGTGGGCCCCGTCACAGCGGGGGCCTGGGCGGCCTGCGCGGCCTTGCGGACGGCGCCCGCGACGGCTCCGGCGACCTTGTCGTTGAAGACGGACGGGATGATGTAGTTCGCGTTCAGCTCGTCCTGGCCGACGACGTCGGCGAGGGCGGCCGCGGCGGCCAGCATCATGTCGGTGTTCACGGTGCGCGACTGGGCGTCGAGCAGGCCGCGGAAGACGCCCGGGAAGACCAGCACGTTGTTGATCTGGTTCGGGAAGTCCGAGCGGCCGGTGGCCACGACGGCGGCGGTCTGGCGGGCGACGGCGGGGTCGACCTCCGGGTCCGGGTTCGCGAGCGCGAACACGATGGCGCCGTCGGCCATGGCGGCGACGTCCTCGCCCGAGAGCACGTTCGGGGCGGAGACGCCGATGAAGACGTCGGCGCCGACCACGGCCTCCTTGAGGGTGCCGGTGTAGCCCTCGGGGTTGGTGTTGTCGGCGATCCAGCGCAGCGGGGAGTCCGGCGCGGCGTCGACCAGGTCGGGGCGGCCGGCGTGCACGACGCCGTGGATGTCGGCGCTGACGGCGTTCTTGACGCCCGCGGCGAGGAGCAGCTTCAGGATGGCCGTACCGGCCGCGCCGGCGCCCGACATGACGACCTTGACGTCCTCAACT
This sequence comes from Streptomyces sp. NPDC090077, assembly GCF_044747545.1. Taxonomy (NCBI): domain Bacteria; kingdom Bacillati; phylum Actinomycetota; class Actinomycetes; order Kitasatosporales; family Streptomycetaceae; genus Streptomyces; species Streptomyces sp. NPDC090077. The sequence continues at coordinate 3,922 of NZ_JBIVEG010000010.1, read as the reverse complement.
GCCTTGCCCACCACGCGAAGCGCGTTGGTCAGGGCGGCCAGGACGACGATGGCGGTGCCGTGCTGGTCGTCGTGGAAGACGGGGATGTCGAGGGCCTCGCGCAGGCGGGCCTCGATCTCGAAGCAGCGCGGCGCGGAGATGTCCTCCAGGTTGATGCCGGCGAAGCCCGGGGCCATGGCCTTGACGATCGCGACGATCTCGTCGGCGTCCTGGGTGTCGAGGCAGATCGGCCAGGCGTCGATGCCGGCGAAGCGCTTGAAGAGGGCGGCCTTGCCCTCCATGACGGGCAGCGCGGCCATCGGGCCGATGTTGCCGAGGCCCAGGACGGCGGAGCCGTCGGTCACGACTGCGACGGAGTTGCGCTTGATGGTGAGGCGGCGCGCGTCCTCGGGGTTCTCGGCAATGGCCATGCACACGCGGGCGACGCCCGGGGTGTAGATCATCGAGAGGTCGTCACGGTTGCGGATGGGGTGCTTGGACGACATCTCGATCTTGCCGCCGAGGTGCATCAGGAAGGTTCGGTCGGAGACCTTGCCGAGGCTGACGCCCTCGATGCCGCGGAGCTTCTCGACGATCTCGTCGGCGTGCGCGGTGGAGGTGGCGGCGATCGTGACGTCGATACGGAGCTTCTCGTGCCCGGAGGCGGTGACGTCGAGGCCGGTGACCGACCCTCCGGAAGACTCCACGGCGGTGGTGAGCTGGGAGACCGCGGTTCCGCTCGCGGGCACTTCCAGGCGGACCGTCATCGAATACGAGACGCTGGGCGCCGTTGCCATGGCCGTGTTTCCTCTTCTGTCCCTGGTTTCGCTGTACACGGATCCGGCCCGACACCGTCCAGCGATGGGCAGGCGGGCAGGACCTGTTGTCCGATCGTCCCACCTACCAGCCGGTACAAGGTAACCAGCTACAAATTTCGGAAAGACTCTTCCACCATACGAGAGAATCTCAGTGCTCGGAATGGTGTGTTAATACAAAACAGGTCCGCGCCCCCCACTCGGTGGAGGGCGCGGACCTGTTGATTGGACTAAAGACACCGACCCGCCATGCTCGCCTCGCGGCAAGTGGTCGCTCTAAGCGACGAAGGTTGGGCCCGGGGGCTTGGATCGAGCCGGTGTCGTACCCAGGCTAACAAAGGATCGCCGGAAGCGATCCCCCCTCCCGCGAGTTGGACGCGCCGGATCACGCACCTGGCCGCGGGCCGTCCGGGAACGGCCCGCGGAAGCCCCCTGGCGGGCCGGCGGACGGCCGGACGGGGGTCACGCACGGTCAACACCCGCCGGGCCCCGGCAGACCTCCACCACACCTCCGCCCGGCCTCCGCCGGGAGGCCTCCGGGGGCCGTGGCGGGTCCGGGCGGGTCCTCGGCGGGCCACCCGCCCGGACGCGCCGCCCGGACGCCCGGTGTCACGGCTTCAGCAGCTCCGGGACCCCGTCCGCGTCCGGCTCGTCACCCGCCGCCGAGACCACCGTCAGCTGCTGCGTCGCGCGCGTCAGCGCCACGTACAGCACCCGCAGGCCCGCCGGGGACTCCGCCGCGATCTCCGCCGGGGAGACCACCACGGTGGCGTCGTACTCCAGGCCCTTCGCCTCCAGGCTGCCCAGCGCCACCGCCCGCTCGCCCAGGTCCGCCAGCCAGCCCGCGGCCTCCGCGCGCCGGTCCATGGCCACGACCACGCCCACCGTGCCGTCCACCTGCTCCAGCAGCCGCCGGGTCTCCTCCCGCACCGCCGCGCCCAGGTCCTCCCCGGCCGCCGTGAAGCGGGGCTCCAGGCCCGTCGAGCGCACCGCCGTCGGCGGCTCCATGCCCGGCATCGCCAGCTCCAGCACCCGGGCGGCCACCTCGGCGACCTCGGCCGGGTTGCGGTAGTTCACGGTCAGCGTGAACCGCCTGCGCGGCCGCCTCCCCAGCGCCTCGTCCCGGGCCGCCGCCGCCTCCTCCGGGTCCGTCCACGAGGACTGCGCCGGGTCCCCGACCACCGTCCAGGTACCCGTACGTCCCCGCCGGCCCACCATCCGCCACTGCATCGGCGTCAGGTCCTGCGCCTCGTCCACGATCACGTGCGCGTACTCGGTCCGCTCAGCGGCGATCCGCTCGGCCCGCTCCCACTGGGTCTCCTCGCGGGTCGGCATCAGCTCCTCCAGCCCGCTGAGCTGGTCCAGCGGGTCCATCTCCCGCTTCCGCTTCGGCCGCGCGGGCGCACCGAGGAGCTGGTTCAGCTCGTCCAGCAGGGCCACGTCGTGCACCGAGAGCGGGCCGGAGCCGTCCGCACCGACCCGGCGCAGCGAACGCGCCAGCTGGCGCGTCTCGCGCGGGTTCAGGTCCCGCCGCGACCAGCGGCCCAGCCGCCGCTCGTCGGCCATGGCCGCCAGCACCCGGCGCGGGGTCAGCTCCGGCCACCAGGCGTTCAGGAAGCCGAGGAAGTCGTCCTCGGTGGAGATGTCCTCGTCGAACGCGCTGCGCAGCTCGGCCGCCAGCTCCGGGTCGCTGTGCCGGCCGGACGCGCCCGTCTTCGCGTACAGGGCATCCAGGAGCAGCTTGCGGGCGCGCGGACGCAGCAGGTTCACGGGGGCGGTGCCGCCGAGCACGTTCTGCCGGATCCGGTTCAGCTCCGGCGCCTCCAGCTCGACGCGGCGGCCGAACGCCACCACCCGCAGCCGCTCCGGCGCGCCGCCCAGCTCCAGGGCGCCCCGGACGGCCTTGCGGAGCACCTTCAGCATCCGGGAGGAGCCCTTCACGCGGGCCACCTGCGGCTCGTCGTACGTACTCGCCTCGGCCCCGTCGACGAGCGACCCGAGCGCCCGGATGGCGACCTGGCCCTCCTCGCCGAGCGAGGGCAGGACGCCCTCGGTGTAGGCGACGAGCAGGGGGGTGGGCGAGACGATCAGGATGCCGCCCGAGTAGCGGCGGCGGTCCTGGTAGAGCAGGTACGCGGCCCGGTGCAGGGCCACCGCCGTCTTCCCGGTGCCCGGCCCGCCCGCCACCTCCGCGACGGAGGCGGCGGGGGCGCGGATGACCAGGTCCTGCTCGGCCTGGATGGAGGAGACGATGTCCCGCATGGTGTGCGTACGGGCCCGCCCGAGGGCGGCCATCAGCGCGCCGTCGCCGATGGCGGGCAGCTCCCGGCCGTCGAGGGCGGCGGTGACCTCGGGACGCATCAGGTCGTCCTCGACACCGAGCACCTTGCGGCCCTTGGAACGGATCACCCGACGGCGGATGACGCGGCCCGGGTCCTTCGGGGTCGAACGGTAGAACGGCGCGGCCGCCGGGGCCCGCCAGTCGATGACGAGGGGCGAGTAGTCGGAGTCGAGCACACCGATGCGGCCGATGTGCAGGGTCTCCGCGATGTCGGCGGTGAGGTCGGCGCGGATCGCGTCGTCGGCGGGCTCGACGGAGGTGTAGGCCCCGTCGGGCCCCCGCTCCCCGTCCTTGCCGAGGACGAGGTCGATCCGTCCGAAGAGGAAGTCCTCGAACTCGTTGTTGAGCCGGTTGAGGTGGATCCCGGCGCGGAACACCTGCGCGTCCCGCTCGGCGAGCGCCCCGGGCGTGCCGACCTGGCCGCGCTTGGCGGCGTCGTTCATGAGGAACTCGGCCTCGTGGATCTTCTCCTCAAGGCGTCGGTACACCTGATCGAGATGCGTCTGCTCGACCGCGATCTCCCGATCGCGGACGGAATCCGCCGTGCTGTCGACAGCGGCATTCTGCGCGGCCACCAAGGCCCCCTTCTGACGTGCATGGGCGACCGTCAACCGTACGCGAATCCGCCCGCTCTCCGCACGCCGGTCCCGGTGCTGGGCGGGTTGCGGGTTTGATCGGGGCGGGGGTGGGGGTGGCGGGGCGGGGTGCCGGGGGGGGGGCGGTAGCCCCTTGGGCGGTCTCAGGGAGGGTTGGGGGGTTTTGGGGGGGGGGGGGTGGGGTTGGGTGT